>CAZFMD010000016.1:0-28583 GCA_964520025.1 uncultured Spirochaetaceae bacterium | reverse complement strand
TCAAGTCCTCTTCCGGGCATAATCTAAGGATCGGATTCCTTTTGGGGATTCGATCTTTTTTTTTCGGGGCAGCGGAACCTGCTTGTATCCTGGATACTTTAAAACTTGGTGGTATCAATTGATAGGGTGGGAGGAGTCATGAAACGAGCCATTATCGCGGTATTCATCATCTCGTTCCTGTTCACGACGAATCTCTGGTCCCAGATGAACAGCAACCTGGAAATCATTGGCTTTTCCAAAGGGGGAGAATACCTGGCCTTCGAGATCAGCGGCTACAACACGAACACCGGCTATGCATTCAGCCTAGTACAGATCGTGGACGTGGCAAACAACGAATTTGTCGCAGACGGTTTCCTGGCTGAGACAGAGGAGGCGGAGAACGGGAAGGCTCGGCAGGAGAGCGGAAGCTTGAGGGATTACGCCATGAGCAAAGCCGGTGCGGCAATCCGGCGCTACGGCATAATAGAAGGAAATGAAGGCAATCTGGTGTACCGTCAGTTCCGGGAAGATGCTGTTCATGAGGCGTTTTTCTCCATACCCGAAGGCCAAACAGGGCGGCAGTATGGGATCACCCTCTCCCTCCGTTCCGTCGAATCGAAACACTGCCTTCATCTGGCTGCGGAAGATCGTACACCGAAAATTTTCACCCTGGTCCTTCATCGGCAGCGCAGACGCAAGGTTCTACAAAGCGACTCGGTCCTGTACCGATCCCGCAACTGCCCTTACGATTACGGAATCTATCGGGTCTACGCACTTGGCAACTACCTGGCGGTATTCCTGCATTCTTTTACTCCGGGGCCCGATATTTACAAGCTTGTCGTTACCGGCACGCTGGAGTTTCCCGAGATTGCCATGCGTGCCTCGCCCGAGTCTGCTGAACAGATCGCCGATTACAGCTACAAGGGTAATGAGAGAAGCCTCGACTCCGGGCGTATCCTCGTGCAACTGGTGGCTGACAGCTCGACCTACGACCAGAAACGGGGCAACGATAGCTATAGAAAACTGGTGATCACTGATAAACGCCAAGGAAAAGTTGTAGTTCGAGCTCTGGTTCTGCCCCCCAGCGGTCCGTATTTCGACTACCCGTACTACATCCACGATGTGTATGACGGGGAAAACAAACTGATCCTGCTGACAGGTAAAAACTCCTTCTATATCTACGATATTCTGCAAAACGCCCTTTCACAGATCGTGCAGCCTGGAAAGGATAAGCCCTGGATAGGTGTGGATGGACGATCCGGAAACCTGATACGCTGCCGATTTTTCTCCGACGGGACACTGCTCAGAGGAGCCATCGTGCATCAGGGGACCTTCGTGTACGATATCAGCGATCCCCTCACTCCACGAGAGATCGACTATCAGGCGGATTTCAATACAAACGACTGAGGAACTGCACTTTTTTTCTTCACAGATAGATAACCCGCCCGTTTTTGGGCTACACTTTCTCCCAGATGAAGGGGCGACATCTTACACTATCCCTGCTGCTGTTCATTCTCATGCTCGGCGGCTGCCGCAGCAGCGGAACGGTGAAAGAACCTCCGGTTGAAGGCCCCGGAGCGCCGGATGAATCTCCACAAACCAGCCTTCCGGCCCCGGATGAGACCGAAGCAGTCGCGGTGAAGCCCGTGGAGGAACCGGCTCCGCCGGAAATCGACTACTACGAAGCGGTTCGGCAGATATCCCGGCTGTATCCCCAGAGTTTGCAACCCCTGGCAATAGGGGGGCGCATCGCGATCATCCTCCATGACCTGGATAACGATCAGCATCCGGAGTGTTTATCCCTAGGGGTTCCTTCGCAGGGCATCGATTCCGCCCAGATGGCCGGCCTGGTTGATTCTTCCCGCTTGTTTCAACAGGACAGTGAGCCGATCCCCTTTTTCCTGCTCGTATTCGCCAACGACCAGGGCAATTTTCAGCACCTCGAGACCCTGAACCTCGGAGAACACACCGTATTCGAGTACTTTCGCGGGAAAACTCTGTACGCGAATCGTTCATTCCCCGTAGCCGTCACCGCCTCCTTCCAGACAGTAGAGGGACGGGAAGTCGAGTTGTTGGTATTCGACAATGCCGGCGGTCTGCCCCGCTACCGGCATACTCTCGAAGAAACGCTTTCCACTCAATACCGCCTGGTGGATATAGATGAAAACGGCATGATCGACCTGTTTGTCAAGGAGAGGGCGATCGAGGAGGGAACGGGATTCGAAACCTTTCTCACCTGGTACCGTTGGAACGGCAGGGATTTCGTCGAATATCGGTCTACGAACGTCGTTCGGAATCTGAACACCTTTCTTGCATCGGCCACGGAACTGCTTTTGACCGGGGAGCTTGGGCAGATCACAAGCTTTCTGCTCGACCCGGTCAGCATTCGCGCTCTGAAAAGAAAAGGCTGGAGTGACCACAGAATCCTGATCCACACTTTGGGATTGGAGGAGATGGGGATAGATAAGTTTCCACCTCTGCGGGAAGTCGTTTTCCCGCCCCTCCTGGAAGATCCGTTTACCAACGAGGAAGAAAAGGGTTCCTGCTTTGAGATTACCTATCGGATGATCGATCTGAACGGTACCTCCTATATCGCCAAAGCACGCCTCTGCATGCCTGCCGACCCTTTCAAGGAGAGACAGTTCGCCTTCTCCCCTAGACTCGATTGACAGAGAATCCAAAAGCAAATTAGGCTGTACAGCATGTACAGCTATCTAATAGAAGGGGGTCATCCGCTCAAAGGCAAGATCAGGCCCAGCGGCAATAAAAACGCGGCTCTGCCCTGCTTGGCCGCAACCCTCCTCAGCGATGAAGAGATTATCCTGAGAAACGTTCCCGACATTGAAGACGTGGAGGTTATGCTCGGAATCCTAGAGGCCATCGGCTCCGATATCCGCCGCCTGGATGAGCATAGCTACAGCATCAAAACAAACAACATCAAAAACTGCTCGATCCCCCTGGAAATGTCCAAAAAGATACGGGCGTCCATCCTCTTTGCCGGGCCGCTGCTGTCCCGCTGCGGAAAGGTCACCCTGCCTCCGCCTGGGGGGGATGTCATTGGAAGGCGACGACTGGATACCCATTTTATCGCTTTCAAGGAGTTGGGAGCCCGGGTGGAGGTGGATGGGGTATTCAGCCTGCAGGCCAATAAACTGGTCGGAGCCGACCTGTTTCTGGATGAAGCTTCGGTCACGGCTACGGAAAACGCCATAATGGCAGCCGTGTTGTCGGAAGGCACGACGGTGATACAGAACGCGGCTTCCGAGCCCCACATCCAGGACCTCTGCGGTATGCTGACACAGATGGGTGCGCGTATCAGCGGCATCGGCTCCAACATCCTGCGTATCGAGGGAGTGAAGCGGCTGACCGGCACGGAGTTCAAGATCTCGGCGGATTTTATGGAAGTGGGATCCTTGATCGGCCTGGCAGCGGTCACCCGCAGCGAGCTGGAAATCCAGGACGCGGTTCCCCAACACCTGCGAATGACAAAGATCGCCTTCAACAGACTGGGAATCCACTGGGAAACCGATGGCAGTACCATCCGAATTCCCGCGGGGCAGGAGCTGAAAATCGTACCCGACATCGGCGGCACGATCCCAAAAATCGATGACGCACCCTGGCCCGGCTTTCCCCCCGATCTGATTTCCATTGCCCTGGTAAGCGCCACCCAGGTAGAGGGGACGATTCTCATACACGAGAAGATGTTCGAATCCCGGATGTTTTTCGTTGACAAGCTCATCGGCATGGGCGCTCGCATCATTCTCTGCGATCCCCATCGGGCTGTGGTCAGCGGTCCCTGTCGTCTGAAAGGCGCCGAGCTGGTATCTCCGGACGTCCGTGCGGGGATGGCCATGGTGATCGCGGCGCTGTGTGCTGAAGGCAAAAGCACCATCGGAAATGTCTATCAGATCGAGCGGGGCTATGAAAATCTCTCTCAACGGCTAAAAGAGTTGGGCGCCCACATAGAACGGCGGACCTCGGGTCAGAATCCTCGCTGAGCACGAATCTCCCCGTACGCCTTGTTGATGAGCTTGAACTTCTCTTCGGCGACCTTGGTAAACTCCTCCCCCAGATTGGCAACAGTATCCGGATGATACTGAGCGGCCAGCCTTCGGTACGCGCTTCGGATCTGATCATTGCTGGCATCCGGATCGACCCCTAATATACCGTAGGCTCGATTGTCCTCCTGTGCGAACTCCGCCGCCACGCTTTGATAAGCGGCGGCATCAATGCGCAGAGTTGCGGCGATCCTTCGGATGAGTTGCTCTTCGGCTTGCGAAACTCCCCGCTTGTCCGCCTCGGCGATCTTGTACAACAATCGCAGCAGCAGGAGTCTTCCCGCCGGACTCGAGCTGATCCGATAATACCCGGCCAGGGCATCTACGTCCAATCGCTCCCGATTGATAAAGGTCTCGTCGATAACCGCCTGGATGACCCGATGATCGTCCCGGGAATAGGGGAAGTTGTGCCTGAAAAACGCCTTGAGCGCGTCGATCTGGGACGCCCGAACGTGTCGATCCGCATTGGCAACGGCAATGGAGAGTCCGATCAGTGAGGTGAGAAAATCCAGCTGGGCAGCGGAGATCGAGTCCTCGGCTCCTCTTGTTCGTTGACCAATCCGGCCGGTAGCATCCCGTTCCTCAGTGGCGCGATCGTAGAGGTGGCCGACCAGTCCGCCCAGAATCGTTCCCATGGGACCGGCCAGGGATCCGAGGAGCGCCCCGATCAGTTTCCCTTTGAAGGCCATGCAGCTAATCGGTCCTCTGACCGGCCAGAACGATCATGGTGACCAGAAGCAGCAGTGCCTGGAGAACGAGAAAGACAATCAGAGAGATCGAGAAACCCAACCTCAGCAGAACGAAGTCCAGCAGGATTCGCTGGGTATGCAGGTACACTCCGGTGAGAGCGACAGCCACGATCGGAAAAAGGGGCATGAGCAGGAGCAGGATCCAATGCGGGCGGGCGGAAAAACGAGCCCGGAAGCGCCAGCCAACGGCCACCGACAACAGACAGAGAACGAGAAAGCTGAAGGGCAGGAGCAATCGTCTGAGAATCTCAGCGGATATGCTGGCTTCCAGGTAACCGTAACTGCCGATTTGCCGGCGCGCCTGCCATAATGTGAAGAATCCCAGGCCTTCAGCGGAGGCGGAAGCCGTCCGCCCCCCTCTCAAGGTGGAAAGCTGTTCCAGAGCAGGTTTCAGCGAAAGCATGTAGGGAAGTTGCTCTCCCCTGGGTCGGATTGCACCGGACAGGTAGCGAGGTACTGCTTCCCGTGACACCCCTTTGCGCTCCGGGTTCAGCCTGTCGACCCCATGTAGATTCAAGGCTCCATCCCGCAGTTTGCCGTACGGAGCGTAGTAGTGATACAACAATCCCCGTGTGCCGAAGCGCAGCACTTCGATATCCTTGCAGAAAATGCCCGCATCGATTCCGGCCAGCTTGCCGATGAAGACAATCTCCCGTTCATCCTCATCTCTGTAATTCACAAAGAGCAGCTCCGCGGCTCCGGGGAGGGTGTCGATCTGTTCGGCTTCATCGAGGAAGAAAGTCTCCCTGCGCAACTGCTCCTCGCTCTTGCTCAGGTAGCTGGTCACATCGGCATCCCGCGGATACCTGCCCTGCAATTCCCGGAATACCTGGTAGGCTTTGAAAAACTCCTCATTCTGGAAGTGCTCGTATCCCTCCCTCTTCCGTTCATAGAGTTGTTTCTCTTCCAACTCAAGGGAACTGAGATCTTTGCTGGCGATCTTATCTTCAGCCTGGGCGGCCAGTCGCCGAGCATCTGCTCTGGTGGGATCGAGCTGATAGGCCAGGTTGGCGTAATAATGCGCGGAGAAGTAGTCTTCCCGCTCGAAATAGTCCTGGGCCATAGCGAGAAGCTCATAGGGTTTCTTTCCCTCTGCCAGATCCTTGATTCTCATCGAAGCGAGATCCTGCTGCTCCTGGGGCCGTTCCTCGGAAGGCTTGGCGATCATCTCCATCTGGAGCTCGCTCACCACTTCCATGATTCTTCTGTTTTTCTCGTCGATAGCCAGGTAGCGTTGATAGTTGAGTAAGGCGGTCTGCGGATCCTCCTGCGCCAGGGCCGCATCCGCCTTATCCAGGAAGATGCGAGCTTCAAGGCTCAGAGATGCGAAACGTTCCATGTTTCGCATTGCCAACGGATGAAGCCCCAATACCAGAGCCGTATACACGACTGTCAGCACGATAAAGGTGGTCAGATGAGAGCTCACCAATCGCGCAAACGGTTGCCTGCTTGTTTGCAGGCGAACGGTCTCCGCGGTGGGCAAAAGAGAATAGGCGACCGCCACCGCGGAAACAGTCACGGGGATGCAGTAACGCATGAACAGGAGGAAAGAGTTGGTCCACACAAAGGGCCACTGAAAGGTCGGCAGATATCCGGGAAAGGTGAAGATAGAGTAGAAGACAAACAGGACAAAGCCCAGCAGGTAGAAGAGGAAGAGGATCGAAAATGGATTCTGCACCATCCGCCTTCGCATCGCCTATTCCGCCTCCCCTCGTCGAAAAGGAACGAACAGAAGATCGAGGAGCAGCAAGAGACCGCCGACAATGAGCAGCGTCACCTCCGGCAGGTACTGCAGGGCCTGGGGGTTGCTCAAGACCTTGTCCAGCTCTAGGAGCACCCCCTCGCTCATAAAACGAAACAGGGCCAGAAAACCCCTCATAGCCAAGAGAGCCAGAGCGACATTCAGCAGATGCCAGCGGCTAAGGCGGAGGAACATACCGCTTCCATAGAAGGCAACCACCAGGGCCAGAACAGCGAAGTAGAAGGCGGGCAGAGAACGTCGGAACACCCGCAGCAATTCCCGGTTGAGAAAATCAAGATCGGCAAACAGGCGCCTGTTCACAGGATCCGCGACGAACATCTCTCCGTATACCGGATCCGCATCCATTTCCAACGTGTAACCGGCCATGCGAATAACTACGGCCTCTTGCCCCACCAAAACCAGTCCTTGAGGAAAATATAGAAGCTTCCGGTCGGCACTCCCTCCCTCGGCCAGCAGCACGGGGCTGACGGTTCGTTCGTCGATCTGTTCGACATAGATCACTTTGCTCTCTGTCGTGTTGAAGACTCCCGGGGCCAGATAACGCCGGGAGGTTGCTGCTCCGGGCATGGAAACACCGGCTGCCCCCGCATCGGCCGGTCCGAGCCGCTGGAGGAGTTGATAGCCGAAGGCCAGAAGCACAAACGCTCCGGCCAGAGGAACGATCAGAGAGAGAAGGCGGCTCCGCGGCTTCGCGGCTATGCGGGCCAGCAGGAAGAACAGGGAAACGAGTACCGCCGCTGGAAGGTCCTTGACGAGCAATTCGGGGATGCCCGCCTCCACCGCCTGAAGGGCCGCCTCCCGCCCCTCGGAATACACGCTGCCCCAAAGAGCGAGCACGCTCACGGCAAAGAAAAGCAGGAACAGAAGCACAAATAGAAAAAGAAAGAGTATGGGGAGACGATAGATATCCTTCACGGTTTCAGGTAATTCTACCATCGGCGTTCCGGGATATCAAGTTGAACGGCCGAGCAGGCTAATCCGGGACAAAAGATTGACCAAGATCAAGTTCGGTCTATAATCTGAATTATCAACAGGACGTTGCGAGTTACAACTATAGTTCTCCTCATTGGAATCTCTGTGGGGGCAGCTCTTTACTTCCGCCTCCTGCTCCACACCGACATCGTGTATACCCACTTCATGTACATCCCGATCGCACTGGCTTGCCTCTGGTGGGGACGGAGGGGCATGGTGGTTGCCCTGTTCATGGCAGCCCTTGTTTTTTCATTCCACCTCTTCGGCCTGGAGCTGGGCAGCATCTGGAACGATGCGGCCCGAATCTCCCTGTTCGGCCTGGTCTCCTTCTTTATAGGCTCGGTTAGAGACAGGGAGCGGGCGGAGAGAAAAGCCCAGGAACAGGCGGAAATGGAACAAAAACAGCTCACCGAGCTGGCGGCAAAACAGGAAGAGCAGCTGGAGCATTCCACCCGCCTGGCCGAGCTCGGCGAGATGGCGGCGGCGATCAGCCATGAACTGAACCAACCGCTTACGGGAATCCGCAACTACGCCCGCAACGCCTTCTACATGCTCGAAAAATCGGTGGGCAGCATGGAGGAGGTAAAGGGAAATCTACGACTGATTTCCGAGCAAGTCGATCGAGCCGCAAAGATCATCAACGAGATGCGTGAATTGGCGCGGAAGGAAGAACGTCACTTCACCCCGCTGGGAATCAACAGCGTGATTCACGAAACCGCCGATTTTCTCATACCTCAGATGAAATTATCCGGTGTGGAGGTCGAGTTCCAACTGTCGCAAAATCTTCCCGATGTACGGGGGGACCGAACCCGGCTGGCGCAGGTCTTTCTCAACGTTCTTGCCAATGCTCGCCAAGCCATGGTGGGATCACCGATCCGGCGGCTCGGCATCCATTCTTTCGTGGATCCCACGGATGAACGCTTCGTGGTTGTCGAGATCAGTGACACGGGCAAGGGCTTCTCCGCGGAGGAAGTTGAGAAACTGTTTCTTCCGTTCTTCACCACCAAGAAAAGCGGCCATGGAACGGGCTTGGGCCTGTCAATTTCCAAAGCGATTGTCAAAGACCACGGTGGAACCATCGAAGCTAGAGGAGGCAGCGGTCAAGGAGCCACCTTCGGAATTCGACTGCCTGCAATCGAACAGGAAGATGAGGAAGAGGGGGATAATCATGCCTGAGGGGAATACCGCAGATGCACCGGTGGTTTTGGTGATCGATGATGACGAAGCGGCCCGACTTTCCATAGCTCAGATGCTCCGTTTGCGGGGCTTCAAGGTGGAGGCGTTCAGCTCGGCCGAAAAGGCTCTAGGTTCGCTTGAAAACGCCAAGTGCATCATCACCGACATCAAGATGCCCGGGATGGATGGCGAACAGCTTCTGGCCGAAGCGACCCGGCTCGGGCTCCTGGCTCCAATTCTGGTAATCACTGGTCACGGCGATATCCCCATGGCGGTTCGTTGTCTGAAGGCGGGGGCCTTTGATTTTCTGGAAAAACCATTCGATGACGACGTGCTTCTGGCTTACGTAACCAAGGCTATCGAACAGATGGAGCTCCGTGTAGAGAGCCGGGAACTGCGCCGGCGTCTCAGCCTCCTTTCCCCCGAGGAGAATGGTCGCTTCTCCATGGTCGGCCGTAGCCGTGAGATGCAGGACATGTACGAGCTCATCGAGGTTGCCGCCCGAAACGACTCCCCGGTTCTCATCATGGGAGAAACCGGTTCGGGCAAGGAACTGGTTGCCCGAGCGATTCACGCCCAGAGCGCCCGCTGCCAGGCACCCTTCGTTCCGGTAAACGCAGGCGCCCTGCCGGATAACCTGTTGGAAAGCGAGCTGTTCGGTCACGCCCGGGGCTCCTTTACCGGAGCCACCACCGAGAGGGAGGGGAAGCTGGTCTGCGCTTCGGGAGGGACCCTTCTACTGGATGAAATCGAAACCATGTCGGAACGTGCCCAGGTGCAGCTGCTCCGCGTTCTGGACGACGGGATCGTGGAGCCGCTGGGAAGCAACAAACCGAGGAAGGTGGACATCCGCCTTGTCTCCGCCTCCAATGTAAATCTCCAACAGGAGGTGTCCAGGGGGACGATTCGGGAGGATTTTTTTCACCGGATCATGGTCCTCTCCATTGTGGTACCTCCACTACGGGATCGCCAAGAGGATATACCGCTGCTATTATCTCATTTTTTACAGCTGAGGGCAGATCAGATCGGTCTGCCGGTCCCGCAGATACCGGAAAAGGTCCTGGCCAAGCTACTGGCGTACAGCTGGCCCGGAAACGTTCGTGAACTGAAGAACACCGTCGAACGCATGCTGATCACATCTCACGATGGAGTAGCCGGGGATTTTGAGCCCGATCTGGACTTTGAATCGGGCCGCCTGCTCTCAATGCCCGCCGCTCCCGGATTACTACGAGAGGAGATGGAACGAACCGAAAAAACGGTGATCGAAACAGCTCTGCGAACAAACAGGGGGCAGATCAATCCGACCTATCAGTCCCTGGGCATCTCCCGCCGGGCTCTCTATGAACGGATGAAGAAATACGGCCTGGAACGGGGCAAGTATCGCTGAACCGTCCCGTCCGGCGCAATTCGTGCACAGATCTCCCATGGGAGAGACAGACCCATAAACCGGCGACTCTCCACCCGCCTGTTCCGGATCGCTGCCCGGCTTTGCCTCCGCTTGCCGTTACAAAAAGCCGAAGCTACAGGTTTTTTAAAGAGTTACAGACTTCTATCTTCCATTCCTGCATAAAAATAGCGAATTAACCTCCGTAAAGCCTTCGCAAGACAAGCCGGATGCGCCTTCCCGGCGCGGTGCCGGGCAGAGCCCCTGTTTGTGGCACGATACTTGCTCTCTGCACAAAGGAAGCACCGCTCTTATGAAACTTGAACAGCTGATCGAGGTTATCGAGGCCCGGATACTGCAGCCGTGCGGCCGGGAGGGGATCGAGATCGCCCGCGTGTTTGCCGGAGACAAGATGAGCGCGCTTCTGGAACGGGCCGGCCCGCAAACCATTCTGGTGACGAACCTGGCCAACGCCCAGCTCGCCTGCGTGGCCGAGCTCATGGACTGCCCGGCGCTTTGCCTGGTCGGCGGTGCGGAACCGGATCCGCACCTGCTGGAAGCGGCTGCCCGGACCGAAACGGCCGTTCTGGTCTGCAGGCTGGACATGTTCGAAACCTGCGGACGCCTGCATCGCCGGCTGTATGGGGACGATTCCCAGCAGCCATGATCACCAGCTGCTTTCCGATTGCGGGTGGCAGATTCGAAGATGCCGGGGCCGCTTCACGTAAGCTGAAAGAACAGTTGAAGCAGATCGGCATCGCCGGGCAGATCATGCGACGAATCATGATCGCAGCCTACGAAGCGGAGATGAACGTGGTTATTCACGCCTGCAAGGGAAATCTCTGGACCAGACTCGACGGTGAGCGATTCAGCATGGAAGTGATCGACGAAGGTCCGGGCATCACCGACCTGCATCTGGCCATGAAACCCGGCTATTCCACGGCTTCGGCGGAGGCCAGGCAGATCGGTTTCGGGGCGGGAATGGGTCTACCCAATATCGAGAAAGCGAGCGACCTGTTTGAAATAAACTCTCACGTCGGCAAAGGAACCCGGGTACGTGCGACGATCTTCCTCAAAACACAACAGGTCGAGCAGTCCGCCGGACGGGGCCTGTCCATTCAAATGGAGCGTTGCGTCGGCTGCTTCGATTGTCTGAAGGCCTGTCCTACCCGGGCTCTCAGAGTATGGAACCGGCAACCCCATATTCTGCCCGCTCTGTGCATCGAATGCACAGCCTGTATCGAGGTCTGCCGGCGGGGGGTTTTCGAGCTCCCGGCCATGCAGAACAGCAATGACCTGGAGGAATCCCCGGCCGGGGCACACACCCTCGTAATCCCCAGGGCTTTGCTCACCCAGTTCGGATCCAAGATCCCCCCGGAAACGGTCCTGGCGGCTTTGAGAAACCTGGGCTACAGGGACATCCGTTTCACAGAGGAATGGGGCAGCGAGCTGCGCCGTAAGGTCAGGCATTATGCCGCGGAGCGGGAAGTCCATCCGGTCATTTCCCCCATCTGCCCGGCCGTGATCAGTCTGGTCGAAAGCCAATTCCCCTCGTTGATCCCTCAGATCGCCCCGTTTGTGACGCCGATCCAAGCGGCTGTGGAAGCCTGGGCTCCGGACACGGCAACCTTTGTCCCCGCCTGTCCCAGCCAGCACACCCAACTGGAGCGGGCCAACCTGTCCGCTCGCCTTCGCATCATCAATCCCGCCGAGCTTTCCGCCCGGATCTTGTCCGAGTTGCCGCTTCAAGCCGACACGCCGGCGCGGAACCAGAAAAGCAGCGATCAGCGGCAGCGCAGCGATAAAAAGGATCCTGTGGTCCTGGAAGCCTGGGGCGTCAAAAACGTAGTGGAGATCCTCGAACAAACAGAAAGAGGAATGACCGGGGATTTTCAGGTTCTCGAGCTCAGCTGCTGTGAAAACGGCTGCTACGGAACGCCCCTGTTCCAGGAGAATCCGTACATGGCCGAAAAGCGCTGGGCCTCCTCCGGACTGGAGTACGAAAGACCGGTAGAGGTGTCATCGGTTAAACAGCCGTACCAAGCACATGCAGGTATGCGGCTGGATCCGGATATGGGCAGAGCAATCGAAAAGCTTGCGCGAATCGACGAGCTCGCCGCCAAACTGCCGGGGCGGGACTGCGGTGTCTGCGGAGCACCCACCTGCTCGTCCCTGGCCGAGGATATCGTTCTGGAGCGTTGTCCCGGTCTGGAATGCCCCTTCTCACCAAAAGGAGAGACACCATGAACCTGAACCAAATCACCGTTTCCCTCGACCTGCAGGCGCTTACCCCTGCTGCGCAGGAGAGCCTGGAGAGCGATATCACCCGAGCTCATGCATCGGATCTATTGAGCGACGTCCTGGCCAACGCCCCCGAAGGGGGGGTTCTGCTCACGATCCAGGTGCACCTCAATGTCATCGCGGTAGCCCTCCATGCCACGCAGGCGGCCGTGATATTTACCTCCGGCATGGTTCCCGAGGAAGCGGTGCGGCAAAGAGCGATGGCAGAGGGGCTGCCCCTCTTCGCTACGAAGCAAAGCACCTTCGATACCGCGGGAAAGCTCTATGCCCTGGGGATCAGGGGGCAACATGAATGAAGACAATCCTGGCGGATCTTCACATCCACACGGCCCTGTCTCCCTGCGCCTCCAGGCATATGCTGCCGCGGACCATTGTACACACCTGTCTGGACAGAGGTTTAACCATGATCGCCATCTGTGATCACAACAGCGCCGCCAACATCTCTGCGGTAGCCGAAGCGGCAAGACGGGAAAGCGGGGAGGCTTTGAAAGTGGTTCCCGGAATCGAGGTGACCACCCGGGAAGAGGTTCACGTTTTGGGCCTGTTTCCGGCCCTCGAGGGCGCTCTGGCCGTTGGAGAGAGTATTCTGGAAACCCTTCCCGGAAACAGGCTCACCGAAGAACCGTCGAATTCCGCCGCAGCCGCCCCCGACAACGGGCAATGGATTCTGGACTGGGCGGGCAGACGCACCGCTACTGAGCGGCATCTGCTGACGGCGGCAAGCGGCTACGGCCTGGAGCAAGCGGTGAACCTGATCCGCCGGCATGGCGGCTTTGCCGTAGCGGCCCATGTAGACCGCAGGGCGTTCAGCGTATTAGGCCAGCTGGGGTTCTTCCCCGAAACGCCGCGGTTCTTCGCAGCGGAGATCTCGGCTGCAGGGGTGGCCCGTATGAGGAAGGGAAAGCTTTCAATTGAGGAGATGCGGGCAAGCGGTCTTCCCCTGATCAGCGGTTCGGACAGTCACAGCCCGGAAGAGATCGCCTGCTCTTACACGGTCTTCCGGGTGACTGAGCCCTGTTTCGCCGAACTGGTTCTGGCTATTCAGGGGGTGGGATCCAGGAGGTGCCAGATTGCGTGAGCTTTCCTTACACATCCTCGACCTGATCGAAAACGCCGTTACCGCGGGGGCCTCCAGGGTCGCCGTGGAGATCACCCAGGAAACCGAATGGGATCTGATGCGCATCGTGGTCGATGATAACGGTCCGGGTTTGAGGGTATCGGCGCAAAGAGCCATGGATCCCTTCTACACGACTAAAGAGGGGAAACGGACAGGCCTGGGCCTGAGCCTGTTTCGTTTCCGGATCGAGCAGGCAGGCGGAGAGCTGACCCTGGGCCGTTCAAAGCTGGGCGGACTGGCGGTGCGGGCGACCATGAGCCTGGCCCACGTGGATCGCAACCCCCTCGGAGATCTGGCCGCCACCATCTCGTCGGTTGTGGCGTCCAATTCCCGGCTCGAGCTTTCCCTCTGTATCAGGATCGACGGTCGTGAACAGGTCATCGTGAGATCCGAGGTGGCCAGACAGATGGTTGCCACGGACGGTTCGGCGCCGGCCGCACACACAACAGGCGTCTCATCTTTGAACAGATCCCTGGCGGCAGCTCGCCCTTTTGCGGTGGCCCGCCAGATGTATTGGAAAATAAAAGCGGGACTGGAAACCCTGCAGATCAAGGAGTAACGAATGAACGGTAGCAGCGCAACAACCGAAAAACCGAATGCATCCGCCGCCGGCACTCCCTGCGGCGAAGCGCAGGTATCCGAGGAGGAGCTCTTGGTCCGGTTGGACGAAATCATCGAGGAGTATCGAGGCAAGCCCGGTGCCCTGATCCCGGTCCTCCAGATAGCTCAGGGCATCTTCGGGTACCTTCCGGAGACAGCTCTGAAGCGCATCAGCTTGGGACTGGGGAAATCCTACAGTGAGGTAGCCGGAGTGGTGGGTTTCTATTCCTTCTTCTCCACGGTTCCCAGAGGCAAGCATCTGATCCGAGTATGCCTGGGCACCGCCTGCTACGTGCGCGGAGGCAAGCGCGTGCTGGACAACCTCAAACAGGAGCTGAAGATCGACGTGGGCGGCACCACGGAAGACCGGATGTTCAGCCTGGAGGTGGCCCGCTGCTTCGGGGCCTGCGGGCTTGCTCCCACGATCATGATCGATGACGAGGTACACCAGCGGGTCAAACCTCAACGGATCCGCGCCATCCTCGACCAATATCGCAAACACGAAGGATCAGTCAAGGAGGCTGCAGTATGAGCATCAAAATCGAGAAGCCGGAGGACCTGAACAAGCTGCGGGACCAGGCCAGGGGAGAATTGGAGGCACGCAGCGGTCCCAAGGAGACAAGCATCACCGTACACATGGGCACCTGCGGCATCGCAGCGGGGGCGCGGGACATCATGGCCGAGCTCACCGAGCAGCTGGCCGGGGCAAAGGTGGAAAACGTCACCCTGCGCCAGTCGGGATGTTTGGGGCTGTGCGACCTTGAACCCATGCTCACCATCAGGGACAAGACCGGAATGGACTACCTGTACGTCCACCTGAACCGGGAGAAGATCCGGGAAATCGTGGCCGGTCACGTCCTCGAGGGCAAACCTGTTCACAAGTACATCTTGGAGGAGTAGACAATGAATCGTTCCCGAATAAACATTTTAGTATGCACCGGCGGCGGATGTGTGGCCTCGGGAGCCCTGGAGGTATCCGCGGCTTTTAGAGAGGCGATCGATCGTTTCGGGCTGGATGGAGAAATACGCATCATCGAAACCGGCTGTCTCGGGCCCTGTGCTTCGGGGCCGGTGGCCGCCGTCTACCCGGATGGTGTCCTCTACCAGAATCTCAAGCCCGAGCATGCCGAGGAAATCGTGGAAGAGCACCTGCTGAAAGGCAGGGTCGTTACCAGGCTGGCCGCCGAAGCTGGAGCCGCCGGGCAAGTAGCGCCACCGCTGAAGGAGCTATCCTTCTTCCGCAAGCAGGTAAAGATCGTGCTGCGCAACTGCGGCCTGATCGATCCCCTGCGCATCGATGAATACATAGCCCGGGATGGCTACCAGGCTCTGGCCAAGGCTCTGACCCAGATGAAGCCGGAAGCGGTGATCGAAGAGGTAAAAAACTCAGGCCTGCGCGGCCGCGGCGGAGCGGGGTTCCCTACCGGCTTGAAGTGGGATCTGTGCCGAAAGTCTGCGGGAGACACGAAGTACGTGCTCTGCAACGCCGACGAGGGCGATCCGGGAGCGTTCATGGACCGCAGCGTGCTGGAGGGAGACCCCCACAGTCTGGTCGAGGCCATGGCCATCGCCGCTTACGCCATAGGAGCCTCCCAAGGATACGTGTACGTGCGGGCGGAGTACCCGCTGGCCGTCGCCCGATTGGGTAAGGCGATCGAACAGGCCCGGGAGTACGGACTCCTGGGCAAAAATATCATGGGCAGCGGCTTCGAATTCGATCTGGAGATCCGCATGGGAAGCGGCGCCTTCGTATGCGGAGAAGAAACGGCGTTGATGACTTCCATTGAAGGCAACCGCGGGGAACCGCGGCCGCGGCCGCCCTTCCCCGCCCAGAAGGGGCTTTGGGACCGGCCGAGCCTGCTCAACAACGTGGAGACCTATGCCAATATCCCGGTCATTTTGCTGAAAGGAGCCGAGTGGTACGCCTCATTCGGTACCGAAAAGAGCAAGGGCACCAAGGTGTTCGCCCTGGCCGGAGCGGTGAAGAACACCGGCCTGGTGGAGATCCCCATCGGCCTGCCTCTGGGGGAGATCATCTTCGATATCGGCGGCGGCATCCGTGATGGAAAGTCCTTCAAAGCCGCTCAGATCGGCGGACCCTCCGGCGGCTGCATCCCGAAGGAACACCTCAACGTCCCCGTGGATTACGAGAGTCTGACCGAGCTCGGGGCCATCATGGGCTCCGGCGGGCTGATCGTCATGGACGAGGACACCTGCATGGTGGACATGGCCCGCTTTTTCCTGGAGTTCGTCCAGGATGAGTCCTGCGGCAAGTGCGCTCCCTGCCGGATCGGCACCAAGCGCATGCTGGAGATCCTGGAACGCATCTGCGCCGGCAAGGGGGAAGAGGGCGACATCGAACGGCTGGAACGGCTGGGCAGGATCATCAAGGACACCGCTCTGTGCGGATTGGGACAGACCGCCCCCAATCCGGTGCTTTCGGCCATCCGGCATTTCCGGGATGAGTTCGAGGCCCACATCCGGGACAAGAAATGCGTTGCCGGAGTCTGTCCGGAGCTGGTGCGGGCGCCCTGCCAGAACGCCTGCCCCGCCGGGGTCGATGTTCCCGGCTACGTCAGCCTGATCGCCGAGAAGCGCTACGATGAGGCGCTGAGGCTGCACAGGGAGCGAAACCCCTTCGTTTCGGTATGCTCCCGGGTCTGCTTCCATCCCTGCGAGAGCAAATGCCGCCGCTCCACCCTGGATAAGGCCGTGTCGGTGCGTGCTTTGAAACGCTTCCTCGCCGACCAGGAGAAAGAGCTGCAGCTGCCCGAGTTCATTCAGGACGAACAGGCTGCCGGGCGGAAGGTTGCCATCGTCGGCGCGGGGCCGGCGGGCCTGGCCTGCGCCTACTTCCTGGCCCGACTGGGTTATCGGCCCGATGTCTATGAAGCGGAAAACAAACCCGGAGGAATGCTGGTCCAGGCGATTCCGGCATACAGACTGCCCCGGGAGCTTCTGGACAAGGACATCGACATCATTCGCAAGCTTGGTGTGAAGATCAAAACCGGAAAACGATTGGGCAAGGACTTTACCCTCGGCGGGCTCAAGCAGCAGGGCTACGAAGCCGTGTTCCTGGCCGTGGGCGCTCCCCAGGGTCTGGACTTGGGCCTGGAAGGTGAGAACGCGGCGGGCTGCGACGAAGCGATCGAGTTCCTGCGAAGACACAACCTCAACGGCAAAGGCAAGCTCAGCGGTGAGGTGGTGGTGGTCGGCGGCGGCAACGCCGCGGTGGACGCCGCCCGTAGTGCCCTGCGCCTGGGAGCCGAAAGCGTGACCGTGGTCTACCGCCGTACCCGCGCGGAGATGCCCGCCTACGAAGAAGAGGTAGAGGAGGCGGAAAAAGAGGGAGTCCGCTTCCAGTTCCTGGCCGCCCCGACGGGGTTGACCGCCAACCGGGGAAAGCTGGCGGAGGTGCGCCTGCAGACGATGGAGCTGGGAGATTTCGACAGGAGCGGGCGACGCCGACCCAAGCCAAAGAAAGACGCGGAATACAACCTGCCTGCGGATCTGTTGATCGCGGCGATCGGCCAGAGCCTTGAGCCGGAACAGCTGTTCGACGGGGTGCGCCTGAAGCTGAATGACAGGGGCTACATCGCGGTGAATCCGACCAGCGGACAAACCTCGGAATCCTGGATCTTTGCCGGCGGGGATGCGGTGGACGGACCCTCCTCGGTCATCGAAGCGGTGGCCGCGGGAGAGAAAGCGGCGGCGGGTATCAACACCTTCCTGGGGGGGAAATCCGAGCCGTTTTGGCGAAAGGATAACGGGGTCGATACCTTCTTCGATCCCGAAGCGGATCCGGTGGAAACCCCCCGGGCCGAAGCGAAGCTCATACCGGTCAGCAAACGCCGGGGGAACTTCACGGAGGTGGAAAACACCTGGTCCCAAAGCGTTGCGTTGAAAGAAGCGAAGCGCTGTCTGCGCTGTGACTATAGAGAACCGGAGTCAGGAGAGTAAAGCTATGCCAACACTTACGATAGACAACAAAACAATCGAGGTTCCCGAGGGAACCACACTGCTGGAAGCGGCCCGTGAATCGGGGATCCGCATACCGACCCTCTGCTATCTGGAGAATGTCCAGGCCATCGGCGCCTGCCGGGTCTGCCTGGTGGAGGTGCAAGGCGCCAAGGCCCTTGTGCCCTCCTGCGTCACTCCCGCTACCGAGGGGATGGTGGTGCACACCAACACCCGGCGCGTCCGGGAAGCCCGGCGCACCGTGGTGGAGTTGATCCTCTCCGACCACGAGGGGGACTGCCAGACCTGCGACCGCAACGGCGACTGCGAGCTTCAGGCCCTGGCCCAGGAGTTGGGAATTCGGGAGATCGAGTTCCCCGGGCAGAAGAGCGAGGGCCTCACCGACGTGAGCACCGCCGCCCTGGTACGGGACTCGGCCAAATGCATCCTCTGCCGCCGCTGCGTGACCGTCTGCGCGGAGGTTCAGGGGGTGGCCGCGATCTTTCCCCAGAACCGGGGGTTCGCCTCCGTGATCGGGCCGGCATTCTGCAGCGATCTGGAATCCGTAGTCTGCGTCCAGTGCGGCCAGTGCGCCGCGGTCTGCCCGGTGGGAGCGATCAGTGAGCGGGATCAGATCGACGAGGTCTGGGCCGTTCTGGACGACCCCTCCAAGCACGTGGTGGTGCAGACCGCCCCGGCCATCCGGGCCGCCCTGGGGGAGTGCTTCGACTATCCCCCGGGCACGCTGGTGACCGGAAAGATGGTCAGCGCGCTGAGGCGTCTGGGTTTCGACGGCGTGTTCGACACCAACTTCACCGCGGATCTCACCATCATGGAGGAGGGCAGCGAGCTGCTCACCCGCCTGAAACAGGCCCTGGTCGAGGGAAAATCCGTGGCCCTGCCCCAGTTCACCAGCTGCTCGCCCGGGTGGATCAAATACGCAGAGCACTTCTATCCCGAGTTCCTGCCGAACATCTCCACCTGCAAGAGCCCGCAGCAGATGTTCGGAGCGGTGGCCAAGACCTACTACGCGGAGACATTGGGAAAAAAGCCGGAAGACATCGTGGTCGTATCGATCATGCCCTGTACGGCCAAGAAGTACGAGTCTCTGCGCCCGGAGATGAACGACAGCGGCGTTCAAGACGTGGACATCGTGCTCACAACCCGGGAGCTGGGGCGGATGATCAAACAGGCGGGGATCGACTTCGCCGGCCTTCCCGATGAGCGGATGGACAAGCTCCTGGGCATGTCCTCGGGAGCCGCGGACATCTTCGCCAACACCGGCGGTGTCATGGAAGCGGCCCTGCGCACGGCCTACGAAATTGTCACCGGCAGGCCGCTTCCCCTGCCCAATCTGCACGTTACGCCCATAATGGGGCTGGAGGGGGTTAAGGAAGCGGCCCTCAAGATCGAAGGCACCCTGCCCGACTGGTCCTTCCTCGAGGGTGTGACCCTGAAAGTAGCCGTGGCTCACGGACTGGGCAACGCCCGCAAGGTGCTCGAGTTCATCAAGAGCGGCTCCCCGGAGGCTCAGTATCACTTCGTGGAGATCATGACCTGCCCCGGCGGGTGCATCGGCGGGGGCGGCCAGCCGCGGATGACCAGCGACGAGGTACGCAAGGCCCGCATTGCGGCCATCTACAAGGAAGACGAGGGCAAGGAGGTGCGGGCCTCCCAGCACAATCCCGAGATCCAATTGATCTACGAACGGTATCTGGAGAAACCCCTGGGAGAGAAATCCCACCACCTGCTGCACACCTCCTATACCGCGAGAGAACGGGTGTGAGATAGGAGACTGCCATGGGTGTGGTAGCGACGATTCCGGAGAAGTGCAAACGCTGCTACTCCTGCGTCCGGGAGTGCCCGGCTAAGGCAATCAAGGTTATCGGCGGACAGGCAACCGTTATAGAGGAGCAGTGCATCGGTTGCGGCAACTGCGTGAAGGTCTGTGCTCAGAAGGCCAAACGCATCGAAGACAGCACCATGCTGGTACGCAGCTTTCTCGATTCCAGGGAGAGAGTCTTCGCCTGTCTGGCCCCCTCCTTCCCCGTAGCCTTCTACCCCACCCATCCCGGTCGGATGATCTCCGCCCTGCGCAAGCTCGGGTTCGGGGATATCTGGGAGGTAGCTTTTGGAGCCGAGTTAATCAGCCGGGAGTACGCCAGGGTCTTCAAAGAAGCCCTGCAGACCGGCAAGTACGTGATCTCCACACCCTGCCCGGCGATCGTATCCTACATCGAGAAGTACATGCCCTCCCTGCACGAAGCCCTGGCTCCCATCGTCAGTCCCATGATCGCCGTAGGCAGGGCCATCCGCAAGCGCTACGGTTCCGGGGTGCGCATCGTGTTCATCGGTCCCTGTATCGCCAAAAAAAATGAAATCAAGGATCCCAATGTGCAGGGCGCCGTAGATGCGGTTCTGACTTTCAAGGAGATGCAAACCATGATCTGCGAGGCCGGTATCGAAGCGCAGCAGCAGAAGATCAGCGATTTCGACGGCCCCCCCTGTTACCTTGGCCGAACCTTTCCCATCTCGGGTGGGCTGCTGCGCACCACCGGTCTGCATGCGGATATTCTTGAAAACGATGTGCTGATCACCGAAGGCAAGGACAGGGTGCTGGGGGTGCTCAAGGAGTTGGAGGAGGGCAAGAGCAAAGCCAAACTGTTCGACCTCCTGTTCTGTGAGGGCTGCATCAACGGCCCGAAGATGCCGGCGGACATGAGCGTGTTTACCCGCAAGGAAAAACTCACCGAGTACATCATCGAGCACAACCGCTTCACGGTACGACGGGACCTGACCGAAGCTCTTGCCGAGTTCGACGACCTGGATCTGTCCCGGGAGTTCAGCTGCCAGACGGTCCTGCTTCCCCAGCCTTCGGAAGAGGAAATCGCCAAAACACTCAAAGCCATGCGCAAGTACAGACCGGAAGATCAGCTGAACTGCGGTTCCTGCGGTTATCCGACCTGTCGGGAAAAGGCGATCGCCGTATGCCAGGGCCTGGCTGAGATCGAGATGTGCCTGCCCTACCTGGTGGAGGAGCTGGAGACCACGCTCCAGGAGCTGCAAGCGTCCCACCAGGAACTGGCCTCCGCCCAGAATCGTCTGATTCAGACTCAGCGTCTGGCCTCCATGGGCCAGATCTCCGCCGGGGTTGCTCATGAAATCAACAATCCCCTGAGCACGATCCTTCTGTACGCGCACACGCTTCTGAAACACCACAAACAGGAGCGAGCCGAGTCGGAGGAGGTGCAGATGATCCTGAACGAGGCGACTCGCTGTCGGACCATCATGCGGGGGCTTCTGGACTTCGCCCGGCAATCCAGGGTGGTCAAACAGGCAACAGACCTTGCACCCCTGATCGAAGAGACCATCGACAACATGCGGCTTAGAACCAAGAACTCCAAGATTGCCATAAGCGGGGAAATCCAATCCGGACTGCCCCCTGTGACGGTGGATTCCGACCAGATCCGGCAGATGCTGGTCAACCTGATTCAAAACGGTATCGATTCGATTGAACAGAAGGGGGAGGTTGCGGTCCGGGCGAGCAAAACCGAAGACGAGCAGTACCTGGAGATTCACATCCATGACACGGGTCGGGGAATGCCCCCGGGGGTACGCTCGGAGATCTTCACCCCATTCTTCACCACCAAGCAACTCGGCAAGGGAACCGGGATGGGACTATCCATCGTGTACGGTGTGGTAAAGATGCACTCCGGGGATATATCGGTAGACAGTGACGTCGGAAGGGGAACTACCTTCACAATCCGTTTGCCCCTGGACGGCGCCGGGAGTAAACAAGCGGCCAAAATAGGAGAGCCACCATGGGTGCAAGAAAAGTGAAAAAAACGGTGCTGTTGGTGGACGACGACGCGGACTTCCTGGAGATACACGGAAAATTGCTCACTGAACACGGCTATCAGGTGCGTTCCGCCTTCTGCGGAACAGAATGTATGCAGATGGTTCACAACAGGAAACCGGACCTGATCATCCTGGACATGATGATGGAGAGCGAGGTTGTCGGATTTCACCTTTCCCGGGAACTGCGCAACTCGGAACACACGAAAGACATACCCCTGGTTATGATCACTTCGGTGAATGAAAAGATCCCCTACCGCATCGAACCGGACCAGACCTGGTTGCCGGTTGATGCTCTGATCGAGAAACCCGTTGACCCGCCGCTGTTGCTGGACGTGGTTGACAAAATCCTGCGGGAGTGAGGCATGAGCGCATTAATCCTGCTGGTCGATGATGATCGAGATTTCCTGGAGATGAACAGGGGTATCCTGGAAGCAGGGGGATTTCAGATCGGCTGCTATACCGATACCGACGGGGCCTGGGAGAGCATGGAGAACCGCAAACCGGATCTGGTGATCACCGATCTGATGATGAAGAGCCTCAATTCCGGCTTCTCGCTGGCTCGAAAAATCAAATCCGATCCGCGTTTCGCGGATCTTCCGGTGATCATCGTCACCGCGGTTGCCAGCAAGCGCGGATTCGACTTCAATCCCCAGAGCCAGGCGGAACTGGAAGTAATGGGTTGCGAGGCTTACTTCGACAAACCCGTGGCTCCGGACCTGTTGATCGCCAAAGTAAAGGAACTGCTCTCGTGAACCGGGAAGAACCGCGCATCCTGGTGGTGGATGACGAGCACGGCATCCGCGAGGGCTGCCGGAAGGTGCTCAGTGAAGAAGGTTTCAAGGTAACCACGGCCGGTGACGGCATAGAGGCTCTGGAGATCTGTAAAGCGGGGAACAAGTTCTCTGTAGCTCTGGTGGATCTGATGATGCCCCGTCTTGGGGGCCTGGAGCTGCTGGGCAGGCTCAGTGCCCTGGATCCGGATCTGCTGCTGATCATCATCACCGCTCACGCCACCATCGACACGGCGGTGGAGGGAACCAAGCAGGGTGCGTACAGCTACATTCCCAAACCCTTCACCCCGGATGAGCTCATGCTCACCATTCGCAACGGCCTGGAACGCCAATCTCTGGCGCTGGAGACCAAACGCCTGCGGGAGGAGAGGGAGCGGCGGCTGCTGGAAGTGGCCTCCGAACGGTCCAGGTGCGGTACGATCCTCAAATGCATCACTGACGGCTTGCTGGTCATCAACAGGGAGAAACTTGTGGTGCTGCGCAACGATGCGGCGGCGCGTATCCTGCCCAAGGCGTCGAAACCGGACATTCCCTTCCCCATGGCCAAGCTTGAAGACCCGAAGTTCGAGCGGATGATCGATGAGATCTTCGAGGATGATCCCGGTCCCCGGATCGTTTCCCAGGAGCTGGACATGGGAACGAGCAACTTCATGGTCAACATCAGTCCGGTGATCGAACCGAACGGCGAAACCTCGGGCGCCGTGGCGGTCTTTCACGATATCACGGAGTTGAAACAGCTGGAGACCGCAAAATCCATGTTCGTGTCCATGGTCGCCCACGAACTGAAAAGTCCCCTGGCGGCAACCGAGGGATGGCTCAACCTGTTGCTCAGCGGACTGGTCAAAGACGATCCGAAAGAAGCGAGGCACGTGATCGAACGCTCCTACATACGGGTGAAAACCCTGCGCAATCTGGTAGCGGAACTTCTCAACATCACGGCTATCGAAACGGGAAACTTCCAGCTGCACCGCTCCAGCGTAAACGTAGCGGTCATAGCCCGGCAGGCCGTGGATGCAGCCGGGGACAAGGCCAGGGGTAAGGCTATAGAGCTTACTCTGAATGACCGGAGTCGGGATGGAACAAAGACCTCTCTGGCCGACGAAGAGGCCCTTACTCTGATTTTCTCGAATCTCATAGACAACGCAATCAAATACACACCCCATGGAGGTACAATCGTGGTTCAGTTGGCTCAAAACGGCATGTATGCGTCCTTCTCAGTGAAGGATAACGGGATCGGAATCAAGGCCGAGGAGTTGGATAAAGTTTTCGACGAGTTTTACCGCATCAAGAACGAAGACACCCTCGACATACCTGGGACGGGGCTGGGCTTGAGCCTGGTGAAACGACTTGTCGAGCTGCACCAGGGGCAGATCGAGGCGGAAAGCACCCCGGGGGCGGGCAGTGTTTTCACCGTGAGGATTCCACTGTCATGAGCGCATCGATCAATCGCTGCTCCCGCCGGCCCCGATTTCTCTTTCTTGCCCTGTGCGCCGCTCTGCTCATCTTCCCGGTCGTTTCCGCCCGGTCGGAAACGCAGATCCTGCGCCTGCTGGTGCCCAAATCCAGCTCCAGCCTCCCGCTTCTGCTGCTCGCCGAGGAGGATCCGATACCGGGTGTAGAGGTCCAGGCGACCGTGTTCCAAAATCACGCCCAGGCACTGGCGTTGCTGCTGCGTGGCGAGGCGGATCTGCTGCTCACCGGAACCAGCCAGGGATGGGAAAACTACCTGTCCGGAAGCCCGCTGCTAATGGTCGGCACCGGTGTTTGGGGGGTCTCCTTCCTTGTCGGCTCCAAAGACTGCCCGCCGATCAAAAGCGTAGCCGACCTTGCCGGCAAGAGCATCGCCCTGCCGTTTCCCGGCTCACCGTTGGATTTTCAAACCCGTTTTCTGCTGCAACATCACGGTCTTGATCCGGATAGGGATCTAAAGCTCGTCTACTCTCCGCCGCCGCAGACCGCGGCACTGCTATTGAAGGGTCAAATCGATGCCGCTCCGCTCCCGGAGCCCCTGGTGTCGCAGCTGGTAATCAATCGGTCCTTACAGCGCTTCCTGGACTACAAGCAGCTCTGGGCCTCAGCCCATGGAGGGGATCCGAAATCCCCCCAGGTCAGCCTGTTCACGACCCGTGAGTTTGCAGCCGCAAACACCGAGTTGCTGGAACAGCTGCTACCCCAATGGCAGGGTGCCGTGGAGCAGATCGTGACAGATCCGGCGGGGGCGGCCCACAAATTTTCAGACGTTTTGGGCTTCCCGGAATCGGTCGTCGCACAGTCAATACCCAACACGCTGTACTACCTTCCCCGCCCGGAAGAAAACCGGGACCGGGTCAGGGCGTACTACGAAGCGGTGAAAGGATTTCTGCCCGCCGAACGGGCCGAGCTGGAGGAAGATTTTTTCTTCCCCTGGCATCCATGATCGATCGCATTGCTCAGGCCGGTAGAAAAAAAACCTCTCTCTACGTGCTCGGAGCTCTGCTCCTGCTTGCTTTCTGGAGTGCAGCAAGCTTACTGACCGAAGATTATGTAATCCCTCCTCCCTGGCATACCGCTATCGAGGTGGTGTCTCTGCTTTCTCAAGGCTATGCATGGAGGCAGATCGTTATTTCCGTTCTCCGCGTGGCGGCGGGTTTTTCCCTTGCCTTCATCACGGGCCTGGTTGTCGGGATTGTCTCCGGGGCCAACCGGACTATCGAAACTCTGCTGCGCCCCCTCGTTCTTATCGTACAGGGCATGCCGCCGCTGCTGTGGATCATCCCCCTGATTCTCGTGCTGGGAATCGGAGGTCTCTCACCGATATGCGTTATCGCCCTGATCTGTTTCCCAATCGTGGCTCTGAACGTAAACGAGGGGGTGCGGACCGTCCCCTCGCAGCTCATGCAGATGCTCCAGGTGTTCGCTCCCGGCAGCTACCCGAGAATCCGAGAGCTCATCCTGCCTCATCTGAAACCCTTTATCGCCGCTTCATTGAAACTCGGCATAGTGCTGGGAATCAAAGCATCGGTCATTGCCGAGTACTTCGGTGCCAACAATGGAATCGGGTTTCAAGTTCAAGCCGCTTTCCAATCTCTGCAGTTGCGCATACTCTTCGCCTGGGGCGTGCTTTTCATCGTTCTGGTCCTGCTTGCCGGATGGCTTCTCGGAAGAGTGGAGCAGATTATGGGGCATAGGCACAAGCTGTATGAAACATCGGACAGCCCGGTTCTTTCCCCCGAACGTCTCGCCGCGATGAAAAGAACATTCGTGAACGGATCGCATCCCAAGCAGCTCGTTCTCCGGGATGTGAGTTTCTCCTATCCCGGAGGCGAGCTGCTCCTGGACCGCATCAACCTGACCGTGCAGCCCGGTGAGATCGTGGCGGTTTCGGGGGATTCCGGCGTGGGCAAAACCACCCTGCTGCATACGACGGCGGGCCTGCTCAAGCCGCTTTCCGGCTCGGTCACACGGCCGCAGCGACTCGGACTCATGTTCCAGGACGATCGCTTCCTACCCTGGCGACCCAACTGCTGGAATGTCGCCCTGCCTCTGATCTACTCGAGGATCAAGTCGAAAGATTCCTTGGCCTATGCACGGCATCTGTTGAATGAAGCGGGCCTTGCCGATTGGGAACGCGCGGCCCCCGAAGAATTATCGGGAGGGATGAAAAAAAGATTGGCCTTCGCCCGTTGTTTTGCCGGCTTCCCCGATGCCATCCTTCTTGACGAGCCTTTCTGCGGCCTGGATGCAGAGAGCCGACGCTACCTCTGGAACAAGTTCATGTCTCTGCTGCAAGACCACCATGGACCGATCCTGATCGTCACCCATTTTCCCGAAGAAATCCCTCAAACTGACCGCTGCAGATACTTCACCCTGGCGGCTTCACGGGAGGGAACGGCACAAGTTCAGCTTTTTGCCGCTGCCCATCCAACTTGACCAAGTTTGGGAATAGCCATAAACTGGGCGGCAAATAATCAGAAACGATAAGGGGAGGTCCCGACTCATGAAATCAAAAACGAAACTCCTAATATGCGTATTGGTGCTTCTGCTCCTGCCGGTTCTGGGCGTAATGGCTGAAAGCGAGGGCGGAGGACAGATGGGCACGATGTGGGTGACCTGGATCGGATCGGTAGCCGCCCTGATCTTTGCCCTGATCCTTGCCCTGACGATCTTGAAGAAGGATCCCGGTAATGACAAGACCCGGGCCATCAGCAAGCACGTGCAGGACGGAGCCCTGGCCTACATCAAGCAGCAGTACAAAATTGTGGTGATCTTCTTCATCTTTGTCTTCGCCCTCTTTATGGTGCTGTCCTACGTCCTCGGATTGATTTCACGATTCGTGCCTTTTGCCTTCATCACCGGGGGATTCTTCTCAGCTCTTGCGGGCTACATCGGCATGACCGTCGCCACCCGTTCCAACGCCCGCACCGCCTGGGCGGCCCAAAGCTCCCTGAACTCAGGATTACGGGTGGCTTTTTCCTCCGGGACGGTCATGGGCATGGTGGTGGTCGGATTGGGCTTGCTGGATCTGTCGATCTGGTGGCTGGTACTGACCGTCTTCGATCTGCCTCCCGCCGAGATACCGCCCATCATGATCACCTTCGGCATGGGCGCCTCTTCCTTCGCCCTGTTCGCCCGCGTGGGCGGCGGAATCTACACAAAGGCGGCCGACGTGGGCGCCGACCTGGTCGGTAAAGTCGAAGCGGGAATCCCGGAAGACGATCCCCGCAACCCGGCGGTGATCGCCGACAACGTGGGGGACAACGTGGGGGACGTGGCCGGCATGGGAGCGGATCTGTACGAATCCTACGTCGGCTCGATCATCGCCACCATGGCCCTGGGAGCCATCGCCTCGCTGCAGCTGCCGGGGCTGACCGCGCTGCAGGCGATCCAGGTCCCGGTGACCATCGCCACCATCGGGGTAATCTGCTCGATCATAGGCACCTTCCTGGTCCGGGCTAAGGAAGATGCCACGCAGAAAGTGCTCCTCGGGTCCCTCAGACGGGGCGTCTATTTCTCCACCGGCGCGATCGCCGTCCTGTCCTTCCTGTTCATCTACTTCACGATCGGAGCGAGGTTCCTGGGCGTTTGGGGAGCCATGATCGTGGGCCTGATCGCGGGAAACGTGATTGGCTACTTCACGGAGTTCTATACCTCGGACCATTACAAGCCGACTCGAACGCTGTCAGCCGAATCCCTCACTGGACCGGCCACCCTCATCATTGGCGGCCTGTCCCTCGGCATGCTCTCCACCCTGGTTCCGGTGATTACCGTGGTCGTGGCAACCCTGGCCGCCTTCTTCCTCTCCGGGGGCTTCGCCTTCCCGGGACTGGGATTGTACGGAATCGGGTTGGCTGCCGTGGGTATGCTCTCTACCCTGGGTATCACCCTGGCTACCGACGCCTACGGACCGGTTGCCGATAACGCCGGGGGCATCGCGGAGATGGCCGGGCTGGGCGAAGAGGTACGCAACCGCACCGATGCACTGGATTCGTTGGGCAACACAACCGCAGCCACGGGCAAAGGTTTTGCCATCGGTTCGGCCGCCCTCACAGCCCTGGCCCTGCTGGCCGAATACGGGAACAAGGTCAAAGAGGGAATCATCCACCTGTTCAGCGATCCTGCCAGCTCCGAGCTGTTCGAAAGTTTCTACGCCGGGCTGGTAAGCATCGTACGGGATACCGGAGGAGCGATCCAGGATATCACCCTGAACATCAACATCCTGGATCCCCGCATCCTGATCGGCCTGTTCCTGGGCGGTGTACTGCCTTTCGTGTTTTCCGCCCTGTCCATGCGTGCGGTGGGACGGGCGGCCGGGGACATGGTCAAGGAAGTACGTCGGCAGTTCAAAGCCAAACCCGGCATCATGAAGGGAACCGATGAACCGGACTACGCCGCCTGCGTGG
>CAZFMD010000015.1:27579-29774 GCA_964520025.1 uncultured Spirochaetaceae bacterium | reverse complement strand
GCCGAGGCGCCCAATCCCAGCTCGGCGAAAGAGAGCAGCGGGATGAAGGCCAGTACCAATACCAGAATAAGCGTCTTTTTCATCTTGTCCTCCCTCTGACGGGAACGCTGTCCCCGTCTAGATTTGTCGTAGCCTTAATATACACCTCTAGAACATTTTTTTCATGATTCTTGGTCACCGTTTTTTCTTTTTTTACTCTTACTGCTTCAACCTGACCGAACCGGCGGCCGTGGCCAGGGTGATTCTGGGCAGGGCGGAACCTCGGCTGAAGCTGTTGCGCAGGTAGGTCTGACCGGCATGAACGAAGATCTCCTGCTGGTCGAAGCCAACGGGAGACTCGATGCGGCCGGCGTACTCCAGAGCCGAGAACTCGTAGGTACCGGCAATGGCGTTTCCGTTCAGGTCGAGCTCCACCTTGCCGGCTGCGGAGGTGAGGGAGAGGTCGAAGAGCGGCGTTTCCGCCAGTTGCACTTCGATATCCCCGGCGGCGCTGCTGAAGCTGCACTCCCCGGTCGGTCGCAGCTCGGAAGCCGCAATTCTACCGGCAGCCGTGACCGCCTCGATCTCGGCACCAAGACCTTCCAGCTCCAAATCCCCGGAGACGGTGCGCAGCTCCAGGCGGCCGTCGAATCCGGCAAGCTCCACCTCTCCGCTGACCGTGTTCACTTGCAGCTCTCCGGCAAGATCCCACAGTCGTATCGGGCTGCTGGCCGTGTTGATGTCAATCCTCCCGTTCAGATCCCGTACAGAGATAGCTCCGGAGGCGCTATCGGCTTCCAGCCCGGCGTAATCTCCCCTCGATTCCAATTCACCCGAGGCGGAGGAAAACAGCACCTCCGTAGCGGCAGGTACGGTAAGCTGCCAGTTCGATATACCCCGGGTCGATCCCCCCAAGAAACGCTCCCGCAGTTGGAGCTCCGCGCTGCGTTCTCTAACCTCCACCTGGTAGCGATCCTCCTCATGAGTGTGAAGGATCCTCAGCTGAATCAGGTCTTGCGAGCCGGTTTCGATGATACAATCCGCGCTGATCACCTCGATCACAAGCCGCGCTTTCCCGGGTAGCTCCCGGACGATCTCCTGCCGATCCGCCGGATCTTGCCCGCCCCGTGCACATGCAACGAATGAGGTGAACATCCCGGAAACGATCAGGAGGCCGGTGATCATGACACTCGGAGATACCGTTTTGCAGCCCAGCAGACGCCTCATAGGTGCAACTCCAAAATATCCCGGTCCTGCACGGCTTCATGCTTGGATACGGTAAGAGGTTTGTCCGAGCCCCTCCACATACGAGCGAAGCGGAGATTCTGCAGGAAATCCTTGTGGATCAAGGAGCAGATATCCCCCACAGTTTGACCGGCAAACACGGTGTACGGTTTCTCCAGCTCCGGCTTCTTTCCCGGTGCTTTTGAGTAGACCCGTACAATGCCGAGCCATTCAAACAACATCCGGGGCAGCCTGCCGATCGCCTCCGGGTCCTTGCTCGACAGGGGCAGGATCTGGAAACGATCCCCGATCATCTCCCTCAGCAGCTCCAGCCGTGCCTCCGCTCCCGGGAGGTCGACCTTGTTGGCGATCATCCGGGAACGGATCCGATCCCGATCCTCGCTCGGCTTTCCCACGAAGGTAACGTGGCGCAGCTCGAATGCCTGGAACACAGCCTCCAGATCGTCCAGCATGCAGTCCGTCGACAGATCCGCGACCAGCAATACGGCCTCCGCCCCCCGTACCACGCTGAGCAGGTGGGTCGGCATGTACTCAGGAGCTACCGGAGGGGAGTCGACAAGTTGGATCTGGATATCCTCATACTGGATCATCCCCGGCTGCATGGCATGGGTGCTGAACGGATACTCCCCGATATCCGGAGTGGCGTTGGTCAGGGCTTTGAGAATCGAGGACTTTCCGCTGTTCGGTGCTCCGACCAGAATCACCTGGGCGGCTCCCTCCTTCTCGAATCCCAGGGTGGGGCCTCCGCCGCTCTTTTGCCCGGTGCTTTCCTGCTGCTTCTGCAGCTTGGACATTCTCCGTTTCAGATCCGCATACAGATGATCGGTGCCCTTGTGTTTGGGCAGCAGGGCGATCATATCTTCCAGGCGGGTGATCTTCTCATCGATGGTCTTGGCGGCGCGGAACGCCTCCTCCGCCTTCTTGTACTCCGGTCCTACGTTCGTCGGCATGGGCCTAAGTATAAGCAAAAA
>CAZFMD010000015.1:21965-27479 GCA_964520025.1 uncultured Spirochaetaceae bacterium | reverse complement strand
GAGCACCGGGCTAGCGGCGCTTGATCGAAGAGGCCCCGGACAGATCTATACGACCCATGGTGGGAGATCCGCTGAAGTACAGCCTGGAGGCCCCGCTGGCATCGATATCCAGGATTCCGTCTATCACCACCTCGGCCTCACTTGCGCCGCTGAGCTCGATATCCGCATCCTGCACCGGAAAATCCTCCAGATCCAAATTGCTGGCCCCGGAGGCATCAATGCGCATATCCTCCGCTTTGCCCTGTAGACGAACCCGGCTGGCCCCGGAGACCTCGATATGCACATCCTGAGCCGTAATCTCGCCATCCAGATAGCTGGCCCCGGACAGTTCTACTTCGAAATCCTTGACAGAGGAGAACCCGCCGAACCTCACGTCACTGGCGCCGCTGACGCCGACCCCCCGCAGCTCCGGCATATGCACCTCGGCCTCCAGGGTGGCGTTACGAAGGTTGTGACTTCTGTAGGGCTTCAGACCGATCACCAGGGTCTCTCCCCTCTTCTCGATCCGTAGGTGCTCCTGCAGATTATCATCTGCCCGGATCACAACCTTGAAGCGGCTGCCCTGGAGGATCTCCACCTGGAAGGTGTGGCTGACATCCACCTTGGTGAAGCCCCGAAAATCGAAGTCCTGGGTAACGATCCGCCCGGATCCGCTTACCCGCTCATCCCCGCCGGCCAGCCTGTCCAATACGACCCGGGGCGCTCCCGGGGATCCCTTGGTGCCGAAGGGAAAACGTCCCCCGGTGCTCTGGGCGCTCACCGTGCAACCCAGCAGAAGTACGGACAACAACAGCGTTCCTGCAGTCAAAATCTTTAATTTCATACCATGCCCTCCTAATTGGTTATTGTTAACTTGCCTTCAAGATAATCCAAGATGAGTGCCGGTACATCGGAACAATGATTGGTTTTTTTCACAGCCCACGTCGTCTAAAACACGGAGAAACTCATCCAAATGTCGTAGATCCCGGAACTATTCCTCGAGGGTGACCAGCCCCTCCCGAACGGCGAACAGGGCGGCCTGGGTTCTGTTGGGCAGCTCGAGCTTCATCAGGATGTTGCTGACGTGGGTTCGCACCGTCGGCTCGCTGATGAACAGCCTGTCCCCGATATCCCTGTTGGACAGGCCCCGGGCAATACAGCGTAGCACCTCGGTCTCCCTGGCGGTTAGCTCCTCAACCGGTTTCCGCGTCTCTGTTTTCCTCATTCTCCGGATCAGCTTCTGGGCAATCTCCGGGTTGAGAGCGGAACGCCCCTGATGCACATCCCGGATGGCCCGCAGCAGCTCATCCGGAGTGGCGTCCTTGAGCAGGCAGCCCATGGCTCCAACCTCGATCGCGGTCAGCACTTTTTCATCCTCCGAGAAGCTGGTCAGGACCAGCACTCGCGCTTCCGGATCGTTCTGGCGGATCCCCCGGATCGCTTCGATCCCGTCCATCCGGGGCATGACCAGGTCGAGCAGGATCACATCGGGGCGAAGCGTTTCGGCCAGCTCCACGGCCTCGGCTCCATCCGCTGCCTCCCCGACCACCTCCATGCCCTCCTCCGTCTGGATCAGCGCAAGCAGGCCTTTGCGAACCACGGCATGATCATCGGCGATCAGAATCCGAATCCTCTGCTCTTCCATGCTTTCACCCCTCCCGTAGCGGTATCTGCACCCGCACGCAGGTGCCGGCATCCGGGGCCGAATCGATCGACAACCGACCTCCCAGGGCGTGGGCCCGCTCCTCCATCCCGCGGATGCCCATTCCGCCGGTGGATTGGAGCGTAGCCGGATCGAAACCCACACCGTCATCCCGCACCTCCAGCTGGATGGTCCCGGCAATCTGCTGGAGCCCGAGGTGCACGGAAGCGGCATTACTGTGCCTGAGGGCGTTGTTCAGCGCCTCCTGGGCCAGGCTGTACAATTCCTGCTCCAGGTAGTCCGGAACCACGAGGTTTGACGGAGTGTGGATAGAAGGCTCGATTCCCGCTCGCTTTTCGACGCTGTCAAGTCTCTGCCTCAAGGCCCCGACCAGACCTCTGTTTTCCAGCTCGGATGGACGCAGCTCATGAACCATGAGCCGCATCTCCTTCAATGCCTGACGGGAGGCATCGATCGACTGTTCCAGGGACTGCTCGGCCGCTGCGGCATTCTTGATTGCCAGATGCCTGCGGGCTGCTTCGGAAAACAGGGTCACGCTGTACAGCGACTGGCTCACCGAATCGTGCAGATCCCGGGCCACCCGGCTACGTTCCTCCAACACCGCAAGCCGGCGTTGTTGCTGCAGCACCTCTGCGGTACGGGAGGCAACCTTCTGCTCCAGACCTCTGTACAGACTCTTGAGGGAGTCCGCCATGGAGTTGAAGCGACTTGCCAGATCCTCGATTTCATCCCCTGTGACAGCTACGATTCGATGATCAAACTGCCCTGTAGCGATCCTCTCGGCCCCCTGGGTCAGATCGCGAATCGGTTTCAGGATTCTTCCGACCGCGAACAGGACCAGAAGTACCGAGGCCGCCGCCCCGCTGATAAGAACCCCCAGCAGCACCATACTGTACACCCGCAGCGGACCGACGATCACTCGCCATTGTTCTCGGGTAATCAGCGCCCAGTCCGTACCGGCGACCGGAGCATATCCGGTTATAACCCGCTGACCCGAGAAATCTTTCGTCAGAACCGCGCCGTTCAACCCGTAGGTGGCGCCCATCATCGGCACGGTTCCGGCCAGCGCTGTTCCCCAGAGGGAGCGGTTGCGATGGTAGAGAAACTTTCCCCTGCCGTCCACCAGATAGACGTAACCGCTGCGATTTCTGGTGAACTCCATTCCAGAGGCGAAGCTCCGGAACAGGGCAGATGCGCTCAGGGTGGCCGCGCCTGCTGCCACCGCCCGCACTCCCCCCTTCTCGTCGGCCACCGGCACGGCAAACACGAGGACCGGTTCCGCACTGCGGGGATCACGGAGGATATTCGAGTAGACCGGCTCGCGCTGTTGCAACAGCGAGGCCAGCTCCCGGGAGATCAGATCCTGCCAACCGGTTCCGGGGGGTTCGGCCCGCAGGAGCACGCCGTCGGTGCTGTATACGGCAATACCTGCGTCGAACAGGTCCAGATCGATCCCGCTGGTGCCGTTATTTTTCTGACTGTCTATCAACTGCTCTGCCAATCCCGTCAGAGTAGAACCGGCTTCGTCCAACCTGAGCTCCACCTGCCCCGCCAGCACCCTGGCCAGCTCGCGTTCCCGCTGTTGCGCAACCCGCTGAGGAACCCGTTCGAAGACCTGGATGCCCACAATTACGATGATGATGATGACCAGAACGAAAGGAAGAAAGGCGTAGAAGAGAATCTTGGTCTGTAAGCTGTTGAATGCAACTCGCTTCACTGTGAACCTGTGAATCCTGTCCACAGTATAGGCATGGGAGCTGGGAAATGAAAAGGCGTTACTTCAACGCCCTCCAGAGCACCTCGCTGAGCTTCTCGGCGGTGAAGGGCTTGCCGATCACATCCCGGAAACCGTAATCCCGATAGTTGGCAATGACCGGATCGTTGGAGTATCCGCTGGAGATGATGGCGATGGCCTTGGGATCGATGTCAAGCAGTCGCTGCACCGCCTCTCTGCCCCCCATAGCACCCGGCACTGTCAGATCCATGATCACCGCGGCAAAGGGAGTGCCGGTTTGCTTGGCCTGGGAATAACGGGAAAGGGCCTCTTCACCGGTAGACACCACCGTGGGTGCGTAGCCCAGGTGGGCGAGCAGACGTGTATAGACCTCCCGCAGGCTGTTGTCGTCATCCATCACCAGGATTTTCCCTTTACCGGTGTGTAGCTTGACACCGGTGTTGTTATTCTTCTTGGTGTGTTTTTTGTCAGTGGCGGGCAGAAACAGGAAAAAACGGGTGCCTCTGTTCAGTTCCGATTCTACGTACAGATAACCGCCATGATTCTTGAGGATCGAATATGCCGTGGCCAGGCCGAAACCTGTGCCGTTGCTCTTGGTGGTGAAGAAGGGATCGAAGATCTTGCTCAAGTTCTCCTCCGGAACCCCGCAGCCGTTATCCTCTATAACGATCCGTATATAGCGGCCCGCCTCAAGGGGAAGCCGGTAGGAGGCGGTCACCGTGACATTTTCCGCCTCTATGGCCACCACGCCACCATCGGGCATGGCTTGATCAGCATTGATAAGGAGGTTCTGGATCACCTGGATGATCTGCCCCTGGTCGAACTCCGCCCACCAGAGATCGCGGCGGAAGCGATACGTGCAGCGCACGTTGGATCCCCGCAGAACAAAGGTGGAGGCATCCCGGATCAGATCGGGTAGAGTCCCCGGTAGTTTGACCGGCACCCCCCCTTGGGCGAAGGTGATCAACTGCTGGGTAAGCCCCCGTGCGCGCAGGGCCGCCCTCTCCATCTCCTCGAGGCGTGAATAGATTTCATCCGCCTCCCGTGCGTGAATTTTTGCCAGGGCCACGTTCCCCACGACCGCGGCCAGGAAGTTGTTGAAGTCGTGGGCGATTCCCCCGGCCAGGCGCCCGACGGCCTCCATCTTCTCCTCCTGCTGCAGGTGCTCTTCCAGAAGTTTGCGATCCCGAATATCCCGGGCCACACCGTAGGTGCCGAGAAAATTCTTCTCCCTGTCCTGGGGTTCCCGGTCGTAGATACCCTGAGATTTGATCTCCACGGGAACCTCGGGCTTTGCTCCCGAACCGTTGCCCTTCCCTTTCTCCTGAGGCTTGCTGAGATGCAGCTCTACACCGAAGGAGGCCCGGCTGCCGGTCCGTCTTTCGTTGAATACATGCTCGGATTTTTCCAGATCCTGGGCACAGATGACCTGGGAGTAGTGCTTGCCAATGACCTGCTCCCGTTTCACCCCCAGGAGCCGCTCGAAGGCATCATTGACAAAGGAAAAACGGCCCTGGTCGTCCAGGGTGTAGATGATGTCCGGAGAGTTTTCCACCAGGTATTTGTACCTCCTCTGGGACTGCTCCAGGGCCCAGTGGATGGCTTCTTTTTCCCGTACCAATCGTTTCTGCTCCAGGGCATTGTTCACTCGTTTGATCAGCTCTTCATATTCAACGGGCTTGCGTATGTAATCAAATGCACCGTTTTTAAGGGCACTGACCGCAGACTCGATGGAGGCAAATCCGGAAAACATGATCACCAACAGCTCGTTATATTTGCGGTGCACATAATCCAGAACTTCCAGACCGTTCATGTCGGGAAGTACGATATCGAGAAGCAGCAGATCGAAGGCAGACTGAGCCAGCAGCTGGATTCCCTCTTTGGCCGTGTTGGCACTGCTCACCTGGTAACCCCGATCACCCAGCAGTTTGCCCAGGCTCTCGCACATGCGGGGCTCATCATCGACTATTAAGATTCGATAACTTTCGGGCATAGATTTTCATCCTTTTCTCTACTATCTATACTTTTCGGAATCGATCCCCGGGAAACTGAACTTCAACTTGAGAAAAGTAGCGATACCTATTACGATGACAGCCTGAAAGGCTGGAAGAGGACATCGCGAAGCGATCTTACGATG
>CAZFMD010000015.1:15806-21865 GCA_964520025.1 uncultured Spirochaetaceae bacterium | reverse complement strand
ACGATGACAGCCTGAAAGGCTGGAAGAGGACATCGCGAAGCGATCTTACGATGACAGCCTGAAAGGCTGGAAGAGGACATCGCGAAGCGATCTTACGATGACGGCAATGGGATGAGCAAGATCTTCAAACGAGGTGCATCACATATCTCAGGCGAGCTCAAGAGCAAAGTCAATCGCCTGCTGCCCAGAGGCGGCAATCGGAAAATCGAACCTATCCGCAACAAGTCCATTGCCGTCACCTCCGGGAAGGGAGGGGTCGGCAAGACTATCACGGCTGTGAACCTGTCGATCTACTATGCCCGCAGGGGGGTGCCCACCGCTCTCATCGATCTGGATCCGCTCTCCGATATCGCAACACTCCTGGATCTGGTGGAAGCCGAAGCAGTTGTGGAGCAGCAGTCAATCGAGTTGAAGAGTGCCGGTCTGGAGACTCTGGCACTCCCGGTTTTCAATAATCTAGATCTGATCTTCCCCTTCCCCAAGCTCAAGAAGCTGGAGAGGAGCGCCCTGCTGGATAAGATCTACAGGGATTTGCCGGGAGATCTGGACAGAGGCTATCAGCTGCTCGTATTCGATCTACCGGCAGGCAGTGAGTTCGAGGAGAATCTCCTCTTCCTGCCCTTTATGGGCATGGTTCTGCTGGTAACCAATCCGGAACCCACCGCTCATGCGGCCGCGGGTGCCTATATCAAGCGGGCCTTCGACGTTTATCAAGATCTCACGATCCATCTCTGGCATAACCGTTTTGCCCCGAACACCCGCGGTCACTTCAATCCGAAGGATGTCGTCGGTAACTACAACAGGAACGTGCCCAAGGAGTTGCAGATAGACGAAGCGCTTTCAGCTCGGTTGAAAGATTTCGCAAACGTACCCGAAGACCCGGCCTTGAATCTTCTCAGAGGCAGCCCCGGGGCCGATGAGAACGTGATTCGATTTCTCCTGGATACTCTCATGTTTATCCACGAAGAACGGATTACCACCCTGGCCGCCTCCACTATCTCGAACCGCTCTTTCGAGTTGATCAGGCAGTTCCTCAGCCATCACAAAACCATCGGGAATATCGACGAGTACCTGGATGAAATCGGACAATACCTCCGCATCCTGCTGGAACTACGGCTGCGCGCGGGGCCTGCGACAGCGATCGGCTCGGTGGCAGCAGCCAGAAAAGCGGAGGTTTTTACACCGGAGGAGAAAAGCGGCTTTCGCAGCTTTTTGCAGAAACTCAACACAGATCCGCTGCGTCAGCGAATCGTGAAAACCATGGATCTGCTGGAGAGCAAGATTCAACAGCTCGAGGAGAGGAGCAATCCCTTTGCCGCCGGTACTGCTGTTGTTCCCGACAAGGCGGTGGATCGGGAACTGTCAGCTCTGCTGGTGGCCATCGATCGAATCAGCCTTCGCAACCCCCTGATGGCTAATCAGGGCGGCCTGCTTCTGTTCTACTTTTCCCTCTACAAGCTGTTCCAATCTCGGACCGTAACCGAGCTGATCAGATCTCTGGTTCCCTCCAAGACGAGCAGCAAAGGCGCAACCGTGCGGGACAGGAACCGACAGATCCGCAACCTGGTCGAGGGAAATCCCGAGTACAAGAAGCGTTATCTGAAACTCCTGAAAACCCTCCATCCGATCGTCAGCAAACAGATCGCCAATATCGTAAAGACCTTCGAGCTTTCCGGGCTGCTTTTTCGTGACGAAAAGGGAGAGATCATCCGCAGCGCCTATGTGAAACTGCTGACGAATTTCATCCACGATACGCTGTACAGCGGGCTCAGCGTCGTTATCGGTTTCCCCTTCCGCAGTGCAGCCAGCGCCTTTCAGGATGGCGCGGAACGGGCATTGCAGACTCTCAGAAAAAGCGAATAATCATGGACAACGGCTGACATGGATATCGAGAGGATCAGTCTCGTGCCAAGCATCAGACTGATCCTTCGACACCGTCGGCTCCGGGAGAGGGGAATCCAGGTATTCAAGGCGGCACTTCGGGAGTTCTTCCTCCCCCAGTTTTGCTCCCTGCTGTTTCCGGGCATCCGACCGGTGGCGGTGATCTACCACCCGCTGGATGACTCCCTGCCCTTCCACCCGCGCCTGTTTCACCGCTACCTGGGTTATTTCACTGTGTGGATGAAGACGCTCTCGGGCCTGTACCGGATCTTCGGGAACTCCGCCCTGGAAGATATCGAGGCAATGATGCGGGACGTGATCCGGCTCTACGACGCTGCCGGAGGAGTGTACCGGAACTGCCAGTCCACAACCCCATCCCGGCGTACCGCCCCCGCCAATCCCTACTTCTTCCTTGTTTTTCTCTTCGATCCCCACCTGCACTGCATTCCGAGTCTCCACATTCTCACGATCTGCTACAACTACCACCAGGCCAGAAATACCGCGATGCGGCTCGACCCCTATGGTGTTTTGGGAAACCGGTTGGCGGCCGCTGCATATCGAGCGGCTCTGCGTATTACAGAAGCGACACTGCTGGTAAAGCAGCACAGCCTGCTCGACATCGGGCCCTCCCTGTTCCTGCTCTCCCGTTTATTTCCCGATTACGGGGAGAGGGAAATCAGGCGATTCGTCTCGGATCTGTTCGCCGACACCCCGGGCCTTGCCCCGCATTCCGCTACGCGTGCCCGCCAATTGATCCTGACCGGCTACGAACAGTTGCTTACACGCCAGCGCAGGCGCAGAAACTCAACCGCTACCGAAATAGTACTGGAATATTTAGGGGAAATACTCGAAGAGGGGGTTCAGCAAGCTCCCCCGTAGGCCGGGCGGATCGTAAAGCCCTTACCCCACATGCTGTCGATATAATCTACGGTGCTCTCAACGGCATAGGGCGCAGCCCGCTTGTCTACCAGAATGTCGATTCCCTCGACATTGTAGGTCTGGTCACCGTCCTGAGGCTCATCCAGAGCCAAACCCAATCGGGGTCCGCCTCATCCAAAGCCCTTGAACACCACCCTTAGGCTCTTGCCCTGACTCTCCTTCAACACATCGAGCAACTCTGAGAGGGCTGTCTTGGTTATTTGCATAGTTGTCTCATTTCAATCGGTATCTTCGCAGCATACCGAATAATTGTATATATAATTAGTACTATATATTTTCCGTTCTGTCAAGCCTTACCACCAACCTATTCGCCGCTGTGCTTGAACAGAGCAGTGACGAAGGAGAGGTTCATTCCGATAATGAACAACGACAGGCAGAAGACAACTACCACTACGTACCAGGGATGGGCCCCCAAACTGCGCCCGGCGAACAAGGGCAGGTCGACAAAGAAGCTTAGTAGCAGGGTCACGAAGGGAGTTATAGAGACAAAGAGGATCGGAACGCCCTGGCCGACACGGAAGCGTATTCCCCTGATGAACAGAATCGCAATTAAGAATGCCAATACCAGACAGAGCAGCAACTCCGCGGGGATGAAGAAACCGTACACCCCGATCGAGGTGGCTATCCCTCCTCCGCCGCGAAACTGGAAAAAAACCGGTTTGCAATGGCCGGCAATAGCGGCCATTCCCACCGCGGCGACTATAAAGTAGTGCCAGTACAATTCCCCGGGGAAGAAAACCAGCCTAGCCAGGATCATCGGTCCCAGGCCCTTGGCTACGTCGAGAAAAAAAACAGCGGCGGCCCAACCCTTGCCCACACTGCGGCCGACATTGGCGGTACCCGGATTCTTGTTGCCCAGGGTGCGGATATCTTTTCCCGCCACCAGCCTGGTGACGATGATAGCGTGGTTCACCGATCCGGAAAGGTAGGCCAGAATGAGCAACAGGAGAATGATGAGGTAGGTCATGCTCCCTCTAGATCAATTCGAGATTCTTCAACTCCGCTACGATTTTGTCGGCATCGATGGGTTTGGTGATGTAGCTGGTACACTGGGAGGAGAAGGCTTCGGTGACATTTTCGAAGTCCCCCAGCGCTGAGATCATGATGATCTTCACGGCATCGGGACCGAGAATCCCCTTATCTCCCTCGATTTTACGAATACCCTTCAGCACCTGCTGCCCGTCCATCTTGGGCAGCATGATATCCAGGCAGATGAGATCGTAGGGCTGGCTTGCCAGGGCCAAATTGAAGGCTTTCATCGCCTCGATCCCATCTGCTGCGGTCTGGATGGTTCCATAGGGCTCAAGAATTACCTTGAGAAGCTCCCTGCTTGTCAGTTCATCTTCAACAATTAAGATATTCACCTAACGACGTTCCTTGAACAGATCTTTGATGTCCTTGTCATACTCATCGTAAATCACATTACGCTTGAGCTTCAAGGTATGGGTCATCTCCACACCCTTCTCAAATGGTTTGGCCAGCAATTTCACCTTGTTGATACGCTCGAAGAGCTTGAAACCCCGCTTGGGACCGACCCGGAAATCGATCTCGTCCATGACGAGCTTGTACACGTCATCGTTGTCCAGCAGATCTTCGGGCTTCTCGAAGGGAATCCCGTTCTCCTTGGCAAAATCCGTAAGGGTTTCGAAATTGGGCACCACCAGGGCGGCCAGATATTTCTGATCCTGGCCCACAACCATGACCTGGTCCACATAGTCGGACTCGGTAATGGTATCCTCTATCGGGCTGGGTTCTACGTTCTCTCCGCCCATCAGAACCACGGTTTCCTTGGCCCGCCCCATGATTTTGATCTCCCCGTCATGGGTCAGCATGGCCAGATCTCCGGTGTTCAGCCAGCCGTCAGCTGTAATTGCCTGAGCCGTAAGCTCCGGTTTCTTGTAATAGCCCTTCATCACGGCGGGACCCTTTACGTACAGCACACCCTTCTGTCCCGGAGGAAGCTCACTGCCGTCCTCGGCCAGCACCTTGACCTCAAGCTGCTCCAGGGGCGGCCCGATCGTTCCGGGAACCGGGTGATAGCTCTTGCGCGCCGACACGATCGGAGAGGTTTCGGTCAATCCATAACCCTCCAGCAGCAGGATTCCGGCTGCGGCGAAGAAATCATCCACGTGGGGCGGCAAAGCTCCCGCACCGGACACGCCGAACTTGAACTTCCCCCCCAGCCGGTGCTTGATCTTCTTGAACACCAGGACCTGTCCCAGTGCGTTCAGGGGGGTGAGCAGCAGGAAGGGGAGGACGCTGATCAGGACATCGGCGAAGCGGCTGAACTTCTTGAATCGCGGCCGCAGGCCCCGCAGACGCACCTTCAGTTTCGAGTGGGCAGTACCAACTCCGATGAAAAAATAGGCCAGTGCCTTTTTCACAGAGCTGCCGGATTCGATATTTCGGATGATGCCCTTCTTCACCGCCTCCCAGATGCGGGGAACCGAGGGAAAGATCTGCGGTTTGATCTTACCCATGTCCTCCACCATGATCTGGGCCACCAGTTTGGAGTAGGCCATGGAACAACCGGCGAAGATGGCCACATACCCGATGGCTCGCTCGTAGGAATGCCAGATCGGCAGTACCGAAAGAAAAATATCGCCTTTCTCGATATCGATGTGCTTCAGGGGTGTGGGTATCTGATGCATGTAGTTGCTGTGGGTGAGCATCACGCCCTTGGGCTCGCCGGTGGTTCCGGAGGTGTAAATCAGGGTAGCCAGATCCTCGGTCTTTCCCTTGGCGACTTCCTCCTCCAGGAAACCGGGGTGCTTGCCGGCGTAGCTCCGGCCCTGCTCCTGTACCTGTTTGAAGGTGAAAACCTTAACCCCGGCATTCTTGGCCATCTTGGCCACAGCAATTTCATCGACCTTTTTAAACTCCGGATCCAGCACGACGAAGGTCTTGAGCTGCTTCAACTTCTCCTTGATCGAGAGTACTTTTTCCAGCTGGGCCAGATTCTCCACGATGCATATACCGCATTCAGCGTGATCCAGGATGTACTGGATCTCAGGGGCTGTGGAATCGGACCCCCTGGGCACATCCGCTGCACCGATGGACAGAATGGCCAGATCCGCCCATAACCACTCTTTCATGTTGTCGGAGATCATACCGATGTGATCGTCCCGCTTGACTCCGAGATCCAGTAATCCCCCGGCGAAAGCCTCGACCTCGTCGCGTAGCTGCTTCCAGACGATCGGCTGGAACGTACCGGTAGAGTCTTTAGACCACTGGACGGT
>CAZFMD010000015.1:1963-15706 GCA_964520025.1 uncultured Spirochaetaceae bacterium | reverse complement strand
GCTTCCAGACGATCGGCTGGAACGTACCGGTAGAGTCTTTAGACCACTGGACGGTCAGCTCCGGTTCGTTGCGAGCGAACTCCATCATCAGTTTCGGAATTGTATTACCCATGGTCACTCCCCCCTTCTCATGGAAAATCGAGCTCCCGGGAACCAGACCGGGAGCTTTCTGGCGACGAAGAGAAGCGTAACACCGGCTGTTTGTGTTGTCAATCGGAAAAAGTCGGGCCGCCCACTGCGAGGGCCTGTCGGTCTCCCGGCACCTTCGGACTGGCCGGGCACCTGCCGGTCTCCCCTGGCCGGGCGCCTGCCATCTTGTTTTTCGTCCACCCTTCCACTATATTGTGAGTGTACGAGGAGGGGCGATATGAAAAGCACAGATATCGACAGAATCGATCGAGAGTTCAAGAGAGCCCGTAAAAAAGAAGAGCTGATCGAGAAGCGGTTGGAAAACCGGACGGAGCGTAGTGTTGGGGATTATATCAAAAAACTCTATTCCCTCTTCTACCACGATGACAAGAAGATCTACAATCTGAAAGACAACGCTGACATATTAACCCTGCTGGCGGAAATGAAAGAAGACCTACCCGAAAGTAAGTGGGACAACGTTTTACGCAAAGCGATCAAGGAGACCAAGATCGAGGTCAGCCAGAGAGATTTGGCCTACGACGAGCTGAACAGCTACCTCTCCATGGCTGACTAGCTGTCAGCTGGAGTAATCCGCCTTGATGAGGTTTTTGACATACTGGGCGCGGCGATAGAACCCCGGATCCTGGTTGTTCCTGGCGTCCATCTTTCCCTGAAAAGCCGATAGATCCTTGTATCCCTTGCCGTCCATCCAGGATTCGGTTTCCTTGATCAGATCTGCCAGGCTGGCGATCTTATTCTTGTACAGGGTGCTGACGATCTGAACGCAGGAAGCACCGGCCAGGATGAGCTTGATGGCATCCTTGCCGCTCATGATTCCACCGTTGGCACACACATCACCCCGAATGTTTCCATGCAGCAACCCGGTGTAGCGTAGCGAAGCCTCGGCCTCGGTTCCGGTGCTCAGATTGTGGCGATAGAGATTGGACTGCTCCTCCACGTTGATGTCGGGCTGGAACAGGCGGTTGAACAGCACAAATCCCCGAACCCCGACCTCATCCAGCCGCTTGATGAAATGCAGCGGATTCGAGTAGAAGGCGCTCAGCTTCACGCTGAGCGGGATCTTGATTTTGTTCTTCACTTCGCCAAGAATCTCGACCTGCTCGCTCTCCACATCCTGAGAGCTCAGATCGAAACTACTCGGGGTGGCGTAGAAATTACACTCCAAGGCGTCCGCACCGGTATCCTCCAACTGAACCGCCCATTCACTCCAGATGTTTCTGTTTACCGCATTGAGACTGGCGATCACCGGGATACCGACACTCTCCTTCGCCTTTTTCACCCATCCCAGATGCTCCTTGGGACCGGCATGCTTCACCTTGGGGAAGAAGTCCGTCATCTCCGCATAGAGATTGTCGAACTGATGAAGATCCTCCTCCAGGCGGAAGCGCTCATACTGGATCTGCTCTTCGAAGAGGGAGGCGGCCACCACGGCCGCCGCCCCGGCCTCCTCCAGCTGTTTGATGCGATCGAGATTGGCTGTATAGCCGGAGGCACCGGCGATAAAGGGATTTCCCAGCTCCAGGCCCATATAGGTTGTTTTCAGATCTGCCATGGGGTTTACTCCTAGATTCTTCAGTTGTTTCTAGGCTCGCAGTTGAATGCGATGTGCCCTGACGGCGGGAAAATCCCGCGCTGTCACCATAATATTCGAAATATCGAGGAGGGGCAAGGTAATTCTTCAGCGACTCTTTGACTACACCCGGCTATCTGGGTATTTTAGCCTCAGGAAGAGGGGGGCAGTATGCTTCAACTGTACAACACGATGAGCCGCAGCAAGGAGATCTTTCGGCCGCTGAAACAGGGGGAGGCAAAAATCTTCACCTGCGGTCCTTCCACTTACCGTCGTCCGCACATCGGCAACTATCGCACTTTCCTCTACGAGGATATCCTGGTCCGCTACCTGGAGTATCTGGGATACGAGGTCAAGAGAGTTATCAATTTCACGGATGTGGAAGACAAAATGCTGGAGGAGGCGGTTGCGGTAGGGAAGAAGCCCGAGCAGATCGCCGCAGAGGTGGCGGAGCACTTCCACAGGGAGACCGAAATCCTCCATATCAAGCTCCCCCCCAAGATACCCCGGGCTTCCACGAGCATCGACCAGGCGGTTGCTCTGATTCAGGAGCTGTTGAACAGAGGTTTGGCATACTGGCATGAGAACAAGGTGTTTTTCGATGCGCTGAAGTTCGAAGGCTTCGGCAAACTTTTCCGTCTGGACATGAGCAGATGGCCGAAGAAAAAGGTCCGCTTCAAAAAGGATACCTACAACGGCCTCCGCTGGAACCGGGGAGATTTTGTTCTCTGGCACGGGCATGAGAAGGGGGACCTGAGTACCTGGGATACGGAGATCGGCAGCGGCAGACCTTCCTGGAATATCCAGGATCCGGCAATGGTCACCGAAAACCTCGGATTCCAAATCGACATCAACTGTGGGGGGATCGACAACATCTACAGGCACCACGATTACAACATCGCGGTGATCGAATCTCTCTCAGGCAAGCAGTACGCGCACTACTACCTGCACGGGGAACACCTGGTGATCAAAGGAAAGACGATGTCCAAAAGCCTGGGGAATATCCGCTATCCGGAGGATATGCTAGACGGGCACGTTCAACCCCATCACCTGCGTTTCTTTCTGATCTACACCCACTACCGCCGCAAGCTCAACCTCACCGAGGTGAGCTTTCAGCGGGCGGGGGAAACCATCGATTCGATCCGCGCTCTAATTCGAAAGCTGGTTCGGCAGCCTCGCCCGCAGGCCGGCAGAAATCACGGAGGTGACGAAGCCGAGAAGATCATCCAGGATATACGCGGTGAGTTCGAAAACCACATGAACGACGACCTTTCGGTAGGCCGGGCAGTGGATGGGCTACACACGGGGCTTCTCAAGCTGGAGACCGGCTGCTTTCCCCTTCATCCCGAAGCGGCCTCGCAGCTGGCCACCGTACTAGGTGGAATCGACACCGTGCTGCAGGTACTATTGGAGGAGAACGGACGCTGAGAAGGTCAATCGGCCCCTTGGTCGAGGATGTCCTCTATCGTCTGTGAATCCACGAAGTGCAGCTCTACGGCGATCTCGCCGAACAGCTTATCCAATCCGCTTTGTTCGCGCTGCTTGACAAGCACCTGCTTCACCTGCTCTTCGGTCATCGCTCCTCGCTGCACCAGGGCTTCACCGAGTCGTATCTTTGGTTGTCCGGCTTCACTCATAGGCAATTATCCCATTTTTATGTAGCCGGGAAGAAATTGCAAGGAAAAATTCAGCCTTTCAACAGAACTGCACAAATACCCCGATCCGCCGCCTCCTGAGCCTTGAGACAAACCTCGGTGGCACGGAACAAGCGGGCGCCTGGATTGCCCTCCGGGCAGCGAATCGCCTGGAGCAGATCCTCCAGATAGCCCCCGGAGCGCTCCGGCAGAGGATCGATCTGTTCGACCGTATCGGAATCGGAGCGGTACAGCCGCACCGTCGGCAGATTCAAACCGCTTTCGATCATTCCCCGATCGCCCCAGAAGTTGAAACGCCAGTATTGGGGAAGAGAATAGCCGAATCCGTCCGGAGAGATGTAGGACAGATCTCCGATCACTCCGCAGCCCCCATCCATGACCAGCATCACCTGGGCGGCATTGTGGAACTCGGGATGGGCCGCCAGGCCGGCGTTCCAGCTGCGGGCCGCAGTAACTTCGGCGAATCCTTTACCGGTGATCCATCTCAGGAGATCCACGGCGTGGATCGCGATATCGTTGATCGTTCCGCCGTGATTCCCCTCTTCGAAGTACCATCCGGGCCGGCTGTCCAACAGCAGCGGATGCTGACCGCTGAAATTGACAGCCCGGAGGACGCCGATGGTGCCGGAGCGGATCAGATCCCGGGCACGTAGGAAAGCTCCCGAATCCCTGAGATCCAAGGCGGCGCCCACGACCAGGGAAAGCCGCTCGGACAGAGTCCGGATCTGCTCCAGCTGCCTCAGCTGCGTACAGATCGGCTTGTCGCTCAGCACGTGCTTGCCCGCTTCCAGGGCGCTACGGATCAAGTCGCCTCTCCTGGCAAAAACCTCTCCCACGACGAGAAGATCGAAGTCCACGCTTTCGAGCATATCCTGGAAACTCCCGTGGCTTACGGCAATCTTTTCCTCCGCAGCCAGGCGGGCCCTGGTTTGGGAATCCTCTTCGCAGACGGCCACGATCCGTACATCCTCTCGCTTGCTCAGATGAGCGTGGATATCGAACATATGCATATGCCGAAAACCCACGCAAGCCGCTTTCAGGACATCCCCCATTGGTACCTCCTTCCGCTGATCCTCTCAAGGCGCTGCCAAACGCTCGTCATTGACAGTACGGAAAAATCACCGATTTTTCCAGCGGCGGTTTGACCTGCTGTCGGCTGAAAGGTTACACTCACGCTACCGTGGAAGAGTTTCAATTCGATTCGGGCAGGCAAAAACACTGGCAGGACCTTGCGGCCCAGGATCCCGGGGAGGTGGAAAAACGCTCGGGAGTACCCTGGCGCGACGGCAGCTACCGTCTTCCCCTGGTGGGCACCGCCTACCGCGTGGAGCCGGCCTCCACCCGAATCCATTGCCCGGCGGATGATCCGCTGGACGGAGATGTGGAGTTCGAGCTGCTGATGCTGATCTACCTGCTGCGAATCACGGAGATCGAACCATCAGGACAGTGGATCAACGAGAAGCAGATCCCCGGCGGAAGCAACTTCTTCACCGGACCCCACCACCTGCCCACAGAAACGCTGGAACGACGCTACGGCTCGGATGTACAGCGGTTTCGCCGCCACTGTCTCGAGCTGGGGGGAAAAGCCCTGGATTTCGGAGATGCCTCCTTTGCCTTCGAAGCCCTTCCGCGAGTTCCTCTGGCCTGTGTCCTCTTTGCTGCCGATGAAGAGTTCCCCGCCAGGGTTACGTTTATGTTCGACTCGACAATCGAATTCCAACTTCCAATGGAGATCGTCCTCTCTCTGGGGCATTGCTTCGCGGTCAAGCTGGAACAGCTTCCGTAAAGACCCTCTATGACTTGAGCAGGCGAAAAACCTCGGCGAGGGTAAAGCGCTTTCCGGTCATGAGAATCCCGATGCGAAAAATCTTGGCGGACAGCAGGATCATGGTCACAATCGCGGCAACCTGGATACCCACCGACAGGAGGATCTGCCAGGTCTTCGGATCGCTAACCAAGATACGCACAAACATCACGATCGGCGCGGTCAGAGGGAACAGGGAGAGAAAGACGGCGAAGGAGGAGCCGGGGGCTGTGATGATCGGTCCGGCGGATACCATGGGAAACACCAGTACGACGATCGCCGGCCAGGACAGCTGCCCCAGGTTCTGCTCATCCTGAGCGGCGGCGCCCAGAGCGGCGAAAAGAGAGGCGAACAGGAAGAACCCGAGGAGAAAGAACAGCACCAGGTACAGCAGCGTGGAGAGACTCAACTGGGGAAGACGATCCAGGCCCAGCGCGGGACCGATGAGACGGGCACCGATCAGTGCCATGCCGATCCAGATCCCGTACTGCAGAAGACTTGCCGCCGCCTGACCCAGGATCTTGCCGAACAGCAGATCCCGCTCGCTCACCGAGGAGAGCATGATTTCCACGGTCTTCGAGGTCTTCTCCTGGACAACCGAACGGCCAATGGACTGGCCGTACAGCAGGATCGTCATGTAGAGCATCAGGGTGAAGGTGATCCCGATCATGATGAAGGAAAAGGTGTCGGTTTGGGCTTTGGCACCGCTTCTGGTTATCTGCTTGGCTTCGATATCCACCGGCCTCATCATTGCTCGTATGCGGGCCGAATCCAAGCCGGCTTGCCTGATGCGCTCATCCATGACCACCTGGCCGATCACCCCCTTCATCGCCTCCACGATGCGGTAATCGGGGAACTCCGAGGTAACCAGCTCGAGAGTGCCTCCGGAGAGAAAATCAGCGGGAAAGATGAGGCAGCCGTACAGATCCTCCTCCCTGACCTTCCTCTCCAGCTGTTCGATCGGCTGATCGCCGGCTTGCAGATTGATCCCGAGTTGTCGCAGAGGTTCGCCGACGGCGTTAAAAATCCGGGGAGGCATACCGGCCACCGCAATTTCGATGCCCCTGCGCTCGGTCTTCTGAGATACCAGGGCCGGAACGACCGTCATGCCAATGAGCAAAAACGGCCCCAGGATCGTAAGGATGATGAAGGCCTTGGTCGCAGCGGTCATACGAAACTCGTGAACCAAGACTTTCCGGAGTTTTTCCATCTCCCTATCGCCCCTGTTCCAGCTGATCGATGAAGATCTTATGCAGAGAAGGTGTGACCACCTCGAATCTCTTGATCGACAACTTCCCGACCAGATAACCGAGCAGCTCATCGGCGTTCACCCCCGCAGCCAGCTCGGCCTCCACCCAGCGCGGGTAGGAAATCACCGTACCGATGAGATCACAGCCATGAAGGATGTCCGCATCCCCGTCAAATTCGATGATCACGCTGTTCTTCCCGAAGCGGGATTTGATGGCTTCGACCGAGCCGGAAAGCACCTCCCGGCCGGAATCGATGATCAAAATCGTGCTGCACATCCGCTCGGCCTGTTCCATGATGTGCGTGGAGAGTAGAATCGTTTTCTCCTGCTTTCCCAGCTCCAGGACCGCCTTTCTCAAGGCCTCGGTGCTGACCGGATCCAGGCCGGCGAACGGCTCATCCAGCACCAGTATGTCCGGATCGTGGAGAACGGAAACGATGAACTGAACCTTCTGGCTCATTCCCTTGGAAAGCTCCTCCACTTTGCGCATTTTCCACTCCGACAGATCGAAGCGCTCCAGCCAATCGTCGATGCGATTCTGGACTTCCCCCCGCTTTCTGCCCTTCAGGGAGGCAAAGTAGTGAAGCAGATCGTTCAGGATCATCTTCCTGTACAAGCCCCGTTCCTCCGGCAGGTAGCCGATACGGTTCTTGTCGCCGGGGCTGATCGGTTTGCCGTCAAAGAGAATCTGCCCCTGATCCGGGGCGATGATGTTCATGATCATGCGGATCGTGGTGGTCTTGCCCGCTCCGTTGGGTCCGAGCAGGCCGTAGATCTTTCCCGGAGAGGCTGTGAGGGAAATCCCGTCCACGGCCTGCACCGCTCCGTAACTTTTCTTTACGCTCTGGACCTGCAGCATCATTGTCGTAGCTTCGGCTGTTGTCGATTGTATCAGCTAAAGATTGCGCTGAAAAGCGCAAGAGGTGGACGGCTTGACTCAAGCTCCACAGCACTGTTAAATCTGTAGAACCCATGAACCTGCCCTATCAATGCCTGATCCTGGATCACGATGACACAGCTGTAAACAGTACAGCCCTGATCCACTACCCTTCCCACGTACAGTCCATGCGTTTACTGCGTCCCCAGGATCCTCCTATCGACCTGAACGGCTGGTTCCTCAAAAACTTCGAACCGGGAATCATGAACTACCTGCAGCAAGAGCTGGGCCTGAACGAGGAAGAGCTGAAAACCGAATACAAGATCTGGAGACAGTTCAATGCCAGCAGGATCCCTCCATTCTATCCCGGCTTCCTCGAAGCCCTGCGCACCTATCGTGATCGAGGCGGGATTGTCACAGTGGTGTCCCACTCCGAAGAGGAGTTCATCCTCAATGCCTATCGCGAAGCTCAAGGGGACGACGGCTTCATGCCGGATCTGGTGTTCGGTTGGGATTACGACGAGACCCGACGCAAACCCAGTCCCTGGCCGGTCCAGAACATTCTGCATCGCTTCAGCCTGAGTTCCGACCAGGCTCTGATCGTGGATGATCTGAAACCGGGACTGTTGATGTCCCGGGCCACGGGCGTGGCAATCGCCGCGGCCGGGTGGGCACATCAGATCCCCCAAATCCACGCCTACATGCGGCAAAACTGCGATCTGTACTTCAGCACTGTTGAGCAATTCAGTCGCTTCATTTTGGGCGGGAAGGGGAATATCTAGCGTTTGCCCGAATACAGCTGCAGCTTCAGCTGCTCTTTCCTGTCCTCCACCAGGGAAAACCACGTACTCTTGCGGTTGCCCAGGGCTTTGCTCTTCATGGCAAAAGCCCTCAGCTTCTCATAGGTGTCGATGTACTCCCGGGATTTCTGATAGACCGTCTTGTAGCGGGGTTCGAAGATCACATCGATCTTCGTCAAGATTTCACCATCCAGCCTCTTTTGAAACTCCTCTGCCAGAAGCTCGAAACGCTGGGAGATTTCTCTGAGGTAGCGGACAATCAATCTGTCGAACTCGGGAATCTGCTCCACCGTCGCGGCGATCCCTGAAAGCGAGGTCACGGCTGCATTATATTCTTCGCGGCTGTAATGCTGCCTGGCCTGTTCGGCTGTAGCGACGATGCTCTCGTTCGTGACCTTCCGCCGCGTCCCCCCCTCGACAAGATCAACGCTAAAGCCAGGCATGGACTGGCAGGCCTTGAGCACCAATTCGACCACATCGGTGAACACCCGCCCCTTCCAGAGATCCTGCCGCAGGGACTCCAGGAGACTCAGCAGGGCGGGATTGTAGTTCATCCGGAAGTGCTCCTTCGGATTGAACAGTATTTCGCAGCAGCTGACCTTGGTTCCCTTGAAACCCACGGATCCCGCATTGAAAAACTTCAGCAGCTTCTTGGCAAAAAGATCGCTCTTCACCACCTTGTTCTCTTTCAAGAAGCTGGAGTAGACGCTGTGGGTGGTGATGACCTTCGAGTCCTTGGGGGAAAGTTCGTTGGCCAGGGTTTGCAGTCTGGCCGCAGTATTCAGGAGAAATCCGGAAAGCAGCCCGCTCTCGGTAATGATCAGCGGAGTCGTCAGATTTCCACCGGCGATACCGGCGGTTACCTTGAAGTCCGGTAAGACGATACTGTAGTCACTCCGCGTACTGGACACCGCGTGGTCTTTGACCACTCCGTGCTTGGAGAAGGTGTTGATGATTTCGAGAGTGGTTTTGACGCAGTCCGTTGCCGAAGAGGCCACGACCACGATCTCATCACCCCGTTCCCGGTTGGCAAGCGCACTGTTCGCGCGGGCGATCTTACGGATCCCCTCGTGAAGAAAATCGTCGAGCTTGCGCAGACGGGAGAGATTGCTCTTGCTCTCCTGACAGAACCTCGTATAGCCGTGGATGTCCAACATCGCGATATAGATGTTGGAAATAGACATGTTACGCTTCAGATCCCCGGCGCTGGGAAACTGCGCATGAGCTATGATCAGTTCCTTCCACAGCTTGCCGTACCCGGATCTACTCAGCTCCTTGAGAAAACCCCAACGCAGGTCTTTGAACAGAGAGAAGCTTCTTTCGATCACCGCCTCCGGTTTGAAACTCAGTTTCAGTGTACCTACATAGTCGATGAGGGCCGAAAAGGTCTGGAACTCTCCGGCCATCAACTTTTCACTCAGGTGGTAGAACAGTTTCAGCTCCGGAGTCGAGGAAAGCATGGCGATGAGTCAACTCCTGTTATTCGATAAGCGCAATCTCAAAAACTCCTATAGACGAAACTCGAGAACCCGCCAACCTCTTCGAGAGGCAATACGCCGTAAGCGCCGATCCGGATTCACTGCGATCGGATCATCTACGGATTCCAGCAGGGACAGATCGTTCACGCTGTCGGTGTAGAAGGAGCATTCCTTCCATCCCGCTTCCCGGTTGCGGATGAACTCGAAAACCTTTTCCTTCTTCCTCTCCTTGAGCAGCGGCCCTTCGGCAAATCGGCCCGTGCAGCGATCATCGATAAACTCCAATGTGGTGGCGATCACCTCTCGGATCCCCAGCTCCTCGGCCAAAGGCCGCACGATCAGATCGAGGGAAGAGGTGGCCAGCACCACCTGCCGTTCCTCTCCCTGAAGTTCTTCGATCAGCCGGCGAACCTCGGGATAAATCCGGCTCTTCATGGTTTCGAAGTTGGCCCGGGATACCTCCTCCAACTCCTGTCGAGATCGCCCGGAGAGGATTGAAAAGTGCCAATCCCGGGAATCCGCATCCAGGCTTCCGACGTAGTACTGGAGAAAAAAGAAGGGAATGTACAACAGGGTCAGCGGGGGAAAAAGCCCCTGCTTCACTGCTTTACGCACAAAAAGGGGTCCGGAGGATCCGTTTATGATCGTGTGATCCACGTCGAAAAAATGGAAATTGCCGTTCCCGACCATCAGCTCACCGTTTTCATTCGTTTTTACCGGCCTCTCCTGCATTTAGCATTGGATCTATCAGGTGGAGCAACGATACCAAGTTTCGCCTTGCCTATCAAGCGAGCTGGAAATAAGCGGAGGATCACAAACGGCGCAGGTGAAAGCCACCATCCAGGTCGAGTACCGATCCGGTTGTGAAGGGCAGATCTCCCCGGATTACCGCGGCCGCGGCGCAGCCCACGTCTTCGGGCAAGCCCCATCTTCCCTCCGGTACCAGCCCCTCTGCGATCAGCCGATCGTACTTGTCCTTGACCGCGCTGGTCATGTCCGTTGCCATGATCCCCGGCCGCAGCTCCACGACCTGTATACCCTCCGCGGCCAGACGAACCGACCACAGGCGGGCGGCCATGGATAGTCCGGCCTTGGAGATGCAGTAATCCCCGCGGCTGATCGAGGCCGTATTAGCCGAGATGGAGGTAACAAACACGATCTTGAAACCACCGGGTAGCAGGCTTTCCGGTTTTTCCTGAAGCCAGTATCGTACCACCCGCTGGGTGAGGAAGTAGGGACCCTTCAAGTTGGTGCGAACCAGCTCATCGAAGGATTGCTCGCTCGCCTCGGTGATGTCGGCGCGGATCTTAGGGGCAATCCCGGCATTGTTGACCAGGGCGTCGATGCGGCCGAACTGCCGCAGCGTGGCCGCTACCAAGGCCTCCCGCTGCTCGCCGTCTCCGATATCCCCCTGGATGGCAGCGAAGCTCTGATTCGCCGCACCCGGCTCACCTCCAGCCTCCTGTGCTCCTTGCACTTTGTACGCTCCCTGCGTAGGGCAACTGGACCGGCAGCGCTTCACCGTTTCCTCCGCCGCGTCGCGGTTACGGGCATAGTTCACCGCGACTGAGTAACCTTCCCCGGCCAAGCGCAGGGCAATACCGCGGCCAAGCCCCCGGCTTGCACCGGTGACCAGTACCACGGGAGCATCATTGCTGTCATTCATGGACGTAAGCATAGTTCATATCAACGGAATGAGTCAAACACCCGCAAAAGCTACAGTCGGGACTGCCACGGTGCCGCTCCATGGGCTGCCGGATCCTGGCACCGGATCCAGGCTTTGACTTTTTTCAGGGAAAACCACAAGATGGGAATGCAAGGAGGACTGCTGCCATGAAAATCAAACCATCCCTGAGCGCAAAAAAGCTCCTGCCCCAAATCCAGCAGCTGTTCGAGCTGTCCGGCGCCAAGATCATGGGGATCCACGAGAGATGGAAACCGGAATCCGGAACCCCGGTGTTCACGGTGGAGGGCAAATACACAACCCGGGGCTGGACCGAATGGACTCAAGGATTTCAATTCGGGGCTGCACTGCTGCAGTTCGACGCGGATGGCGATGAACATTTTCTCGACTACGGCATCCAGGGCACCCTGGACACCATGGCCAGCCACGTCAGTCATATCGGCGTGCACGACCACGGCTTCAACAACATCAGCACCTACGGCAATCTTCTGCGCCTGCACAGGGAGGGAAAGATCCCCCGGGACAGCTGGGCCGAAGCGTTCTGCGAGCTGGCCCTCAAGGTCTCCGGAGCTACCCAGGCAGCCCGCTGGACGGCTCTCCCGGGCGACTTGGGCTACATCTACTCGTTCAACGGACCCCATTCCCTCTTCATAGACACGATCCGTTCTCTGCGGGTTTTGAGCGCGGCGCACACCCTGGGACATGTGCTCATGGGCGAGCAGGATCGCCGCATCTCCCTGCTGGAACGGATGCTGCAGCACGCCGAGGCCACGGCACGCTACAACATCTACTTCGGCGAGGGCCGGGACATCTACGACATTGCCGGACGGGCGGTGCACGAGGCGATCTTCAATACGACAAACGGGGCCTTCCGCTGCCCCAGCACCCAGCAGGGCTACTCCCCCTTCTCCACCTGGACCCGGGGGCAGGCCTGGGCTCTGTCCGGGTACCCGGAGCAGCTGGAGTACCTGCAAACCCTGCCCGAGCGCTCTTTTGCCGATCTGAAGGTCGCCGATCTCAATGGAAAGGAGAGCTTCACGGAACGGTTCCTCGAAACCTCCAGGGCGCTGGCGGATTTCTACATCGAGCAAACCCCGACCGACGGGATTCCCTACTGGGACACCGGGGCACCCGGCCTGGTGCACCTGGAGGGCTGGCGGGACAGGCCGGCGGATCCGTACAACGAATACGAACCTGTGGACAGCTCAGCGGCGGCCATCGCCGCGCAAGGATTGCTGCGACTGGGCCGCACCCTGCAGGAGGTTGGAAACGAGACGGATGGACAGCGCTACTTCCAGGCCGGGCTCACCGTGGCCGAAACCCTGTTCTCAGAGCCGTACCTCTGCACGGACCCAAAACACGAAGGATTGATCCTGCACTCGGTCTACCACCGCCCCAACGGCTGGGATCACGTGCCGCCGGGGAAGAAGGTCCCCTGCGGTGAGGCAACCATGTGGGGGGACTACCACTCCCGGGAGCTGGCCCTGTACATCAAGAAGATCGCCGAAGGGGCACCCTACTACACCTTCTGGAGCACCCTGTAGGGGCGCCCCGCGGGAACACCTGGTGCGCGAGGAGAGCTTATGGAAGCGAAACCGATAACGGACTTGAGCAAGCTTTGCATCCACACGATCACCACCCGGCCCTGGTGCCTGGATGACGCGATTGGTCACTACGGTGCCGCCGGGGTGGCGGGGATCTCGGTGTGGCGTCAGGCGATCGAGGGCCTGGATCCGGCCCGAGCGGGCAGTCGTATCCGGGAAGCCGGGATGGCCGTGGTATCCCTGGTTCGCGGCGGGTTCTACCCCGCTACCGAGAAGAAGGACAGGCAGCGGGCAATCGATGAAAACCTCCGTATCATCGATGAGGCCGCCGCGCTCGGGGCGCCCCACGTGGTGCTGGTCTGCGGGGCGGTACCCGGACAGAGCCTGGAGGAATCCCGCAAGCAGATCCGGGAGGGGATCGAAGCCACCCTGGCTCACGCAGCCGAAACCGGGGTCAAGCTGGCCATCGAGCCGCTTCATCCGATGTACGCGGACAGCCGCTCAGCGGTGAATACCCTGGGCCAGGCCAACGATCTGGCCGAGGCCATCGACTCGCCCCTGGTGGGGGTGGCTGTGGATGTGTATCATCTGTGGTGGGACCCGGATCTGGAACAGCAGATCCGGCGCTGCGGGAGGCTGGGTAAAATACTGGCCTTCCACATCTGCGACTGGAAGACTCCCACCGAAGATCTGCTGTACGACAGGGGTCTTATGGGGGAGGGCTGCATCCCGATCCGCCGGATCCGCGGGTGGGTGGAAGCGGCCGGGTTCGCCGGATTCAACGAGGTCGAGATTTTTTCAACCGCGAGATGGACCCAGGATCAGCAGCAATGGCTGCAGGAGATCCTCCGGGCCTACCGTGAGGCATCCTGAGCGTCACGGCCTGCGGCCACGGCGGATGCGATGAATACAATGAAGAGAGGTGCACAGAT
>CAZFMD010000015.1:0-1863 GCA_964520025.1 uncultured Spirochaetaceae bacterium | reverse complement strand
CACGGCCTGCGGCCACGGCGGATGCGATGAATACAATGAAGAGAGGTGCACAGATCATGAAAGAGCACAAGATCGGGGTGATCATGAACGGAGTCACCGGCCGGATGGGCACGAACCAGCATCTGATCCGCAGCATCCTGGCAATTCGAGCCCAGGGAGGCGTGGCGCTGGCAAACGGGGATACGGCCATGCCGGATCCTGTCCTGGTGGGCCGCAACCCTCACAAGCTGCAGGCACTGGCCCGGGCACACGGTCTGGAGCGCACCTCCACGGAGCTGGAGGCCTGCCTGTCGGATCCTGCTAATCAGATCTACTTCGATGCCCAACGCACCGATTTGAGGAAGGAACCGGTGCTCAAGGCCATTGCCGCGGGCAAGCACATCTACACCGAGAAGCCGCCCGCTCTGAACACCGAAGAAGCCATGGAGATGTACCACGCGGCGGTCAAAGCGGGAGTGAAAAACGGGGTGGTCCAGGACAAGCTCTGGCTGCCGGGCCTGTTGAAGCTGAAATATCTAAAGGACAACGGCTTCTTCGGCCGCCTGCTCTCGGTACGCTGCGAGTTCGGCTATTGGGTGTTCGACGGTATCGATCAGCCCTCCCAGCGGCCATCCTGGAATTACCGCAAGGAGGACGGCGGGGGGATCATCCTGGATATGTTATGCCACTGGCGCTACGTGATCGACAATCTCTTCGCCCCGGTAAAGGCGGTCTCATGCATCGCTACGACCCATATCCCCAAGCGGGTGGACGAGACCGGGAAGGAATACCCCTGCACCGCGGAAGATGCGGCCTACACCACCTTTCTCTGTGAGGGAGACGAGGGGCAGTTGATCTGTCACTTCAATTCCTCCTGGGTGGTGAGGGTGCGAAGGGATGACCTGGTGGTGTTTCAAGTGGAGGGAACCAAGGGCACCGCGGTAGCGGGTCTGCGGGACTGCTGGATCCAGCCCTCCGCCCTCACCCCCCGGCCGATCTGGAATCCGGATCTGCCCCAGCCCCTTAACTTCTACGAGAACTGGCAGAAGCTTCCGGACAACAGGGAGTACGACAACGCCTTCAAGGTCCAGTGGGAGCTGTTTCTCAAGCACGTAGCCGCGGATGAACCCTTCCCCTGGACCCTGATAGAGGGAGCCAAGGGGGTCCAGCTGGCCGAAGCGGGCATGCGCTCCTGGGCCGAGCGGCGTTGGATCGATCTGGAAGATCTCGAAGGAAAGAAATCATGATTGGCGTGGGTAACACCAGCCCTGAGATCGGCGGCGCCGAGCGGGACACGGCAATCCTTGGAATCGGCAGTCTGGAGCAGCATTCGCTTCACCTGCCCGTGGAGACAGACTTCTTCTTCGCCTCCCGGATAAGCCAAGAGGTGGCGGAGCGCCTGGATGCCATGCTGCTCAATCCCCTGCCCTACTCCACCTCTTTGGAGCACCTGGGTTTCCCCGGCACGGTGACCCTGGACCCTGAGACACTGAGGGCCGTGGTCTGGGACATCGCCGAATCGGTGAATCGATGGGGGACCCGCTACCTGGTGCTGCTCAACGCCCACGGCGGTAACTTCTGCCTGATTCCCGCGGCCCGGCAGTGGAACATGGACAAGAAGCTCCCCCATCTGCTGCTCGTCGATTTCTTCTCCGGACTGAGCGACGTGGGAGACAACCTGCACGCCGGAGAGATCGAAACTTCGATGATGCTGCATCTGGCCCCGGAGCGGGTCCGGGCGAAAAAACCCGACGACTTCGTCCCCGAGTGGAGCCGGGCGGATCTGACCCACTTCGGCATGAGGGGAATCAGCCCCACCGGGGTCTGGGGCCGGCCCAGCCGGGCTACAGCCGAAAAGGGGGCCAAGTGGTTCACCGAAGCGGT
>CAZFMD010000014.1:18976-29789 GCA_964520025.1 uncultured Spirochaetaceae bacterium | reverse complement strand
TCGAAGTACTCCTTGCGCTCCAGGTGCAGCAGCAGGTTGTTGGTGAGGGAGTTGGGAAAGCGGCGAATGGAAAAGTTGAACCGCTCCACCGCCTGGTTGTAGCGCTGCCTGGCCACGCTGATACGATTCTCCGTCCCCTCCAGCTGCACCTGCAGGTCCCGGAAGTTCTGATTCGACTTCAGCTCCGGATAGGCTTCCACCACAACAAGGAGCCGGGAAAGCGCGGAGGATAGGGAGCCCTGGGCCTCCTGGAACTGGGACACCGCCTGGGGATCGCTCAGCATCTCCGGGGATAGCTGGACCGAAGTTGCCCGGGAACGGGCCGAGATAACAGCCTCCAAGGTCTCCCGCTCCTGGGCGGCAAACCCCTTTACCGTGGCTACCAGGTTGGGAACCAGGTCGGCCCGTCGCTGTAGCTGAGCCTCAAGATCCCCCCAGGCCCGGAAGACCGTTTCCTCCAGCTGCTGCATCCTGTTGTAGCCGCAACCGGACAGTCCCACCACCGCCACGATCACCAGAGCGAACATCAGAAGCTTTTTCACAGAAAATTTCATAGTCACCTCTTTACTGTTGCCTATAATGTACGGTTTCGGTTTTTGCTTTTCAAGGCTCGGGGGGTAAAAATACAGAGGCATGAAAAGACAAAAAGCAGTCGGGGTGGCCACGGACAGAACAATTCACTACAATAGCGGATGCCGGAGGATCGTTTATTTAATGGAAGATCGGCTGAATCACATAAAGAAACGGCTGAAAAAATCAAGGGTGTACTACAGCCGCTACAGTCCCCGCTCGGATATGATGTACGAGGTGGATGAGGCGGATGAAGATCTGAATTGGATGGTCTATGAGATCGAGCGGCTCCGAGATGAGAACGGGGTGTTGAGAAAACACCTGGGCGGCGATCTGGAGGAGCCGGAGGGAAGCAGTTAAAGGAGTATATGATGGGAAAGGCCAAGTTGAGTGGCGCCAAAGCGCTGGTGCGCACATTGGAATCCCAGGGTGTAGAGATTGTCTTCGGTTATCCCGGGGGAGCGACTCTGCCGATTTACGACGAGCTGAAAAAATCATCGATCCGCCATTTTCTGGCCCGGCACGAGCAGGGAGCAGCCCACATGGCCGACGGCTACGCCCGGGCCACGGGCAAGACCGGGGTCTGCATGGCAACCAGCGGGCCAGGAGCCACCAATCTGGTGACCGGATTGGCCAATGCCTACATGGACTCCTCTCCACTGGTAGCCATAACCGGACAGGTTTCCCGGCCGATGATCGGAAACGACGCCTTCCAGGAAGTCGATATCACCGGCATCACGATCCCGATAACGAAGCACAACTATCTGCTGCAGGAGGCCTCGGAGGTGCCGCACAGCTTGCAGGAGGCCTTCTATCTGGCCTCCACGGGGAGAAAGGGCCCGGTGCTGCTGGATATTCCCCGGGACGTTCAGACCGAAATCTTCGCTCCCCACCAGGCCAAGTATCCGCCCCTGGAGGGCTATCGGCCCACGGTGGAGGGCCATCCCGGCCAGATCAAGCGGGCGGTAGCCCTGCTCAAGGCGGCTGAAAAACCGTTGATCATCGCCGGGGGCGGAGTCAGTCTGGCCGCCGCCCGGGAGCAGCTGGTTCAGCTGGTCGACAAAACCGGCATCCCGGTGGTCTACACCTTGATGGGCAAGGCCTCCTTTCCCAATTCCCACCCCCTCTGCTTGGGCTTGATGGGTTATCACGGCAGGGTGGAGTCCAACTACGCGGTTTCCAATGCCGACGTGATTCTGGCTCTGGGCACCCGCTTCGGGGATAGAAGCACCGGGCCGATCGGTACCTTTGCCAAACAGGCCAAGATCATTCACATCGACATCGACCCGGCGGAGATCAGTAAGAACGTTCCCAGCTATCTGCCCGTCGTCGGGGATGCCGCTCAAATCTTGGAACAGCTGGCGGGCCTGGCAGTGGCCGCCAAACACGAGGGCTGGGTTGCCGAGTTGAAGGAGGTGGCCGAGCAGCATCCCCTGCGGGGAAAGAACGCAGGGGTGGGCATCCCCAATATCCTGAGAATCCTGCGGGACCTGGCGAAAGATCCGATTATCGTCACCGATGTGGGCCGCCACCAGATCTTCGCTGCCCACTACTATCCAATAGACTCGGGGCGCTCCTTCATCACTTCCGGCGGTTTGGGCACCATGGGTTTCGGCGTGCCGGCGGCCATCGGGGCCAAGGCGGGGCAGCCGGATCGGACCGTTGTCGATATCGCCGGAGATGGAAGCTTTATGATGACCTGCCAGGAGGTGGCTTCCGCGGTTGTGGAGGAGATCCCCATAGTGGTCCTGGTGATGAACGACTATTGCCTGGGCATGATCAAACAGCTGCAGGATTCGTTTTACGGCAAACGCCACGAATCCTGCCGCTTCGGCCGGAACGTGGATTTCGCCCGCCTGGCCGAGAGCATGGGCGCCGCCGGCTTCAGGGTGAGTGAAGAGGCCGAGATCGCTCCGACTCTGGAGAAGGCGTTGGCCGCCGGTAGAACCGCCGTGGTGGACTGTGTGCTGGAAGACCAAAGCAATGTCTACCCCATGGTGACCGGTGCATCCCTGTTGGAGTATGTGGAGTAGGAGGAAGCGATGCGACATACGATTTCTGTGTTGTGCGACGATACCCCTGGCGTGATGACCCGGGTCTCCGGGCTGTTCTCCCGCAGGGGTTTCAACATAGAGAGCCTCAGCGTGGGCCACACGGAGCTGCCCGGCAAGAGCCGCTTCACCATCGTGACCACCGGGGATGACACGGTCCTGGAACAGGTACGCAAACAGCTGCAGAAGATTGTTCACGTGATCAAGGCCTGGGATATCAAGCAGACCGAAGCGGTGGAGCGGGAGCACGCCCTGTTGAAGATCGAGGTGGAGGACAAGCGCAGGGCGGAGCTTCTGCAGATCATAACCGCTGTGCAGGCGCGGATCGTGGACTCATCCGGTTCCATCTGGATCTTGGAGGTCACCGGGGATACCGGTTCGGTCGACAACGCCTTCAATCTGTTCATGGACTACCGCATTCTCGAATCGATTCGTACCGGAAAGATCGCCCTGGAGAGGGGACCCAGTCGGGCGATGAAGAAGTAGAGTGCGGATGGACCGGATCGACGTAGTCAAGAAACAGTACATCGCCAGGCGGCGCAAAGAGGATCTGTCCTTTCTGGTGGTCCGTTTCATGAGGGTGTATGTCCTGTTCTCCGAACTGTACGAGGAGTTCAAAGGGCTTCTCGACAAAGGTGGGGACTTCCAAAACTCCGGGCTGTTTGCCAAAATCCGGAATCTCGAGCAGGCCCTGGTATTCGACATCAAGGAGAAGGCCCACTTTCTGTTTCGCAGCGACAGCCAAAATACGCAGGAGCCGGAGGTGGTGGACCCGAGCTTCGCCGACCTGGAGCGCATCCTCGTGGACAGCCGGGAGGCGGACAGAACCAAGGCTCGGGAGGTGTTTGCGGAGCTGCGCAAATCCCTGGTGCGGAAATCCATCGACTCCTATATCGGAACCGGATTCCATCTGTTTATGATCCTGCTGGAAAGCGTCTACCAGCTGGAAAACTACGTGCCCCAGTACCGAAGCGAATTGGAGTATCTGCAGCGTATCGAGCGGCTGACCGATCGCATCGGCTACGATTTCGATCGGGAGGAAGAGCACGAACTGGGCCACATCAGACAGGTGGTGGCTCTCTGTCAGAGCATAGCCACGGACACCCAGGAATTGGCGAACGTCGCCCTGGAACGCTGTATGACCCTGTTTCACGAAACCGCGGAGATCCTGCGCCACGCGATCGAAGAGGCCTCCGGCAATGAGGTGCTGGTGCTCAACCTGCTGACCGAACGGACGTTGGTGGAGCAGGTATACGGAGCGGGATCCTGGGAGGCGATCTTGAAGCACATGTTCCGCTCCACCGGAGGGCCCGGGCAGAGTGGAGCCGAGAAGGCGGAGTCCTTCGTCAGACGCACCTGCGGCAACATCGAGGGCCTGAAAGGCTGACTCGCCTACCGCCTGTTTGGCCGAAGCTCGAACACGCTCCCGTGATTGCTCAGGATCCGGTGGCGTTTCCACTGGGTGCAGCCGAGTTTCAGCAGGAGAGGGGGAATGCCGCCGGCAGTCATAAAGTTGCGGAAATTTCGGTGGTGCTCTCGTCCGGCGATCCGTTCTATGATTCGAATGATCAACGCCGCATACCCCCTGTCCCGATCCAGATGAAAATCAAAATCCATGATCAACAGAACCCCATCATCGGACAAAACCCGTATCATCTCCCGGAGCGTGGGCCTGCGATCCCGGGGATCCATTTCGTGCAGAACCATGGAAGTCAGGACGCAGTCAAAGCGGCCGTTCGGGAAGGGAAGACCCCTTCCATCGGCTTGGAAGAATGAAAGCGAGGGAGGCAGGCGGGGGGATTTAGGAGAGGGGAACAGCCGCTCTTTGAGATCGACGCCGGTTACATCGATTCCCCTCTTTGCGATTATTGCCGCTTGCACACATGTGCCGCAGCCCACCTCCAGAACCCGGGATCTGCCCAGTTCCTGGACCAGTGCGCATACCCGCCGTTTTGCCCGCGAGAGAAACGGTTCGGTAAACGTCAGGTAGATCCAGCGAGACCACAGGTTGTGCAAGCGGCGCGTGCTCACTACACTGAACACCATACAACGTATGGGTGAGAAAGAACAGGATCTGCACTGGATCTACATGCTGCGCCTGGCCAACGGCAGCTACTACACAGGGTATACAAGCGATTTGAACAGGCGCCTTCGTGCCCACCGCAGCGGAAGGGGGGCCAAGATAACCCGAAGTTTTGCTCCCGTGGCCGTGGCGGCCAGTTGGAAGCTTCACGCCCCCAGGGGGATGGCCATGCGCATCGAAGCGTGGATCAAGGGCCGCACCCGGGAGGCCAAACAGCAGCTGATCGATCATCCTGAAACCCTGGCCGAGCTGCTGCACCGGCGCGGTTGGGAGGATCCGATCGAACCCGTGCCTCCTCCACCGCTCATTCCGCCTCCCTCCTATTGACCAATTTCCGACCTTCCCTTTACATTTAAGCTTCTAACACCTCAGCCGAAATCCTACAGGAGAGATTCATGGAAGCAGTGGTCTGCAAGTTCGGCGGATCTTCGGTAGCCGACGCCGAACGCATTCGTAATATACTGTCGGTGGTTCAGCTGGACTCACGTAGGCGCTATGTCGTGGTATCCGCCCCGGGAAAACGGAACAAGACCGACAAGAAGATAACGGATCTGCTGCTGCTCTGCCATGAACTGGCTGAGGAGCAGCTGGATATTGATGAGCCCTTTCACCTGATCCGGGAACGTTACCTGGAGATTGCCAGGGATCTGGAAGTGGGGCTGGACGTGGAGCGGCTGCTCGCCGAGCTGGACAGAGAGATTCGATCCGGGGCATCCCGGGACTTCGTGGCTTCCCGGGGAGAGTACCTCTGTGCCCGAATCGTGGCGGATTCCTTCCAGGGCCAGTTCGTCGATGCGGCGGATCACATTATCATCAACGGTGAAGGATTCGTAGTGGAGGCGAGTTACGGGAATCTGGCTGCCGCTTTGAGCGGGAAGGGACTCTACGTGATTCCCGGTTTCTACGGGGCAAGCCCTGAGGGTGAGGTGACGACCTTCTCCCGCGGTGGTTCGGACATCACCGGTGCCATCATAGCCAGAGCCGTGGGGGCGGTCGTGTACGAGAACTGGACCGATGTATCCGGATTTCTCATGAGTGATCCGGAGATCGTAGTAAATCCCAAGCCGATGCGTACAGTGACCTACCGGGAAATCCGAGAGCTCGCCTACATGGGGGCGAACGTGTTTCACGAAGAAGCGATCTTCCCGGTTTCCCGGGAGAAGATCCCGATCAACATCCGCAACACCCACTACCCGGCCGATCCCGGGACCATGATCGTTCATCACAGGGACACCAAAGACCGGGTAGTGGTCGGTATAGCCGGAAAGACGGGTTTCACAATTATCTTCGTAGAGAAGTTGCTGATGAACCGGGAGGTCGGTTTCGGCCGCCGGCTCTTCAGTATCCTGGAGGCCCACGGAATCAGTTTCGAGCATGCCCCTTCCGGTATCGACACCATGTCGGTGATCATCGCCGACAGCCAGCTCAAGGGAAAAAAGGATCGGGTTCTCGAGGATATCAAGAAACAGCTGGAACCGGATCGAGTCGAGATGATCAGCGGTTTCGCCCTGATCGCCACGGTGGGAGAGGGCATGGCCTATCGTCCCGGAATTGCGGCCAGATTGTTCTCCTCCCTGGCCAACGCCGGGATCAGCATCCGTGTAATCGACCAGGGTTCCTCGGAGATCAACATAATCATTGGGGTGGAGACCGCGGACTTCGAGAATGCGGTAAGAGCCATCTACCAGGCGTTCTGCTGATGGAATACGAAAAACTCGACCTTCAAGGACAGACAGCTCTGGTTACCGGTGGTGGGCGGGGAATCGGTCGTGCCGTCGCCAAAGCCGTGGCTTCGAAGGGGGCTCGGGTGTTTCTGGCTGCCCGGACCGCCTCCGAGCTGGAATCCACGGTCGAAGAGATCCGTGCCGGCGGCGGATTGGCCGAGCCTGTTCCCACGGATCTGGCCAGTGAGCAGGACATCCTCTCCCTGTTTGCCGGGATTCGTAAGCAGACCGACCGGCTCGATATCCTGATCAACAACGCCGGCGTCGGGATCTTCGGACCGATCGTGGATTTTGCCTCCGCTGATTTTGATAAGGTGATGCGGGTCAACGCCAAAGCGGCCTTTCTCTGCTGCCAGCAGGCGCTGCGACTGATGATCCCGAAGCGCAGCGGGTACATCATCAACATTTCCAGCGTGGTGGGAATCAAGGGCTATCCCAATCAGGGCGCCTATACGGCCAGCAAGCATGCCATCCTCGGATTGACGAAATCTCTGGCTGTGGAAGCCCAGGAGCAGGGCATCCGGGTTTCCGCGATACTTCCGGGAGGAGTGCACACCCGGCTGGTTGCCGATGCCCGTCCGGATCTGGACCCGCAGATCCTGATGCAGCCGGAGGATATAGCTCATACCGTGCTCTTTCTGCTGTCCCTGTCCGACCGGGCGGCGATCGACCAGATATACATCCGCAGATCGGGTAGCAAACCCTTTTAGCTTGCAAGGAGACATACCATGGACACCATACACCTGCGTCTAGACGTGCGAATTGAAAAAGATATGTACGATTTTCTCCAGGAAGAGGCGGGTTTGAAGAAGATGAGCTTCGAGGGGTTGATCCTGCTCTACATTCGCGAGCGCATGGAGCAGCAGCGGAGGAATGCGACCGGCGGCGGCAGATGACCCTGACCTTTTTGGGCACCGGCACCAGCCACGGAGTGCCGATGATCGCCTGTACATGCCCGACCTGCCGCTCTGCGGATCCGCGGAATACGCGAACCAACGCCTCGATCTTGCTGACAGTAGGGCCGAAGAAGATCCTGGTGGATTGCGGGCGGGATTTTCACCAGCAGGCCCTCAGGCAGGGAATCGACCATATCGACTACCTGCTGCTTACCCACACGCACTTCGACCACGTGGCGGGAATCGATGAGCTGCGGGTATTTACAGCCCGGCGCAGGGAATCCATTCCCGTGTTCGGCAGACAGGAGCACCTGAACTACCTCAAGACCTATATCTACCACTACCTGTTCGATCCGTCAGTCCAGAGAGGCGGCGGCATCGCCAACATAGAGCTTGTAGCTCTGAACGGTCGTTTCCAGCTGGAGGGGATCGAGATCGAGCCTTTGACGGTGTACCACGGGTCCATGGAGATCCTGGGGTACAGATTCGGGAATGTCGCCTACTTGAGCGACGTGTCCGCCATTCCGGAGGAGAGCCGGAGGAAGCTCTACGGTCTGGATCTGCTGATCCTAGGAGCTTTGCGGCACACCGAACATCCCACCCATTTCAACATCAACCAGGCTCTTGGAGTCGTGTCCGATCTGCAACCGAAGAGGGCCTTCTTTACCCACATCTGTCACGATGTCCTCCACGAAGTGGTGGACAGACAGTTCGCCGATCCGGGCAGCTCCTACTACAGCCCCATAGAGGTACACCTGGCCTACGACGGACTGACGTTGGAACTTTGATCCAGGTACTGCATCTGGTAGAGGTTGTAGTACATCCCCCGGGCGGCCATCAGCTGCTCATGAGTGCCGGATTCGAACAGCTCTCCATTGTGCAGCACGATGATGCGATCGGCGTTGCGAATGGTGGACAGTCGGTGGGCGATCACCAGAGAGGTCCTGTTTTTTAGCAGCTTTCCCAATGCTTCCTGAATGAGTTTTTCCGTTTCCGTGTCTATGTTGCCCGTGGCCTCATCCAGGATCAGTACATCCGGATCGTGGGCCAGGACGCGGGCGAAAGACAGCAGCTGCCGCTGGCCCATGGACAGATTCCCGCCCCGTTCGTGCAGTTGGGTGTTCAGGCCGTCGGGGAAGTCGTTGATGAAGGTATCGGCCCTCACCACTTTGACCGCTTGCGCAATATCCTCTTCGGAGATATCGCTTCCCAGTCGGATGTTCTCGGCAATGGTGTCGGAGAACAGAAACACGTCCTGCAGCACCGATTGCGCCCGCCGGCGCAGGGTATCCGTGGCAATCTCCCGGATATCCACCCCATCCAGACGGATGGCGCCGCTGTGAATATCCCACAGGCGGGTGAGGAGGGATGTGATCGTTGTTTTTCCAGCTCCGGTATAGCCCACGATGGCCACGGTCTCTCCGGGATTCACGGTGAAGCTCAAGCTCTTCAGCACAGGCTCGCCTTCCTTGTACCAGAAGTCGACCTTGTCGAACTCGATCTTCCCCTTCACTGAATCCAGCTCCCGCGGCTCTCGGGGTTGTTCGATCTTTTCCTGGGTATCCAGGAGGTTGAACACCCGCTCCGCTCCGGCCATGGCTGACTGGAGGATGTTGTACTTTTCCGAGAGATCCTGCACCGGGTGGTAGAACATGCGGATCAGGTTGAAGAAGGCGATTAGGATGCCCAGAGAGATCAGATCCCGGAGCAGGAAGGAGGCACCGAAGTAGATGATCGCCGCGGTGGAAACCGTGCCCAGCAGGTCGATAATCGGACGGAAAGTCGCAAATACAAACATCTCACCGAGGTTAGATTTCAACAGTCTCTGGTTTCGTTCCCGGAACTCCCGGTGGCTGCGCTTCTCCTGGACGAACAGCTGAACGATGCGCACGCCCGAGATATGCTCGGCGATGAAGGCGTTGAGCCGGGATACGGCCTGGCGCACCGCCCGGAAGGCGTTGCGGGCGCGAACGCGGAAGATTGCCGTGACGATGAATACCGGCGGCAGGGTCAGCAGGGTTACCCCCCCCAAACGGGGGCTGAGCAGGAACAGGGCGATGGTGACTCCGATCATCAGGCTGAAGTCCTTCAGCAGCGCCGGCAGCACCGTGGTGAACAGCTCGTTGATTGTTTCCACGTCGTTGGTGATGCGGGAGACCAGACGGCCGATCGGGTTTTTGTCGATGAACCTCAGAGGGAGGCTGAGCGTGTGATCGAACAGCTGGGTACGGGCGTCCTTCATGATCATCTGGCCAACGTAGGCCTGCAGGTATACCTGCAGAAAGGTGAAGATGAATACCCCGAGAAGAATGGCAAACAGCAGGCGGACCAGAGTCCCGAGCCCGGCAAGATTATCCTGGCGGATGATGCGGATCTCCTCTTTCGAGAGAGAGCGAAGGTCCGTCTCCGAGATCGCCGCTGTGCTGGTACCCTCGTGAAACAGCTGCGCATGATCATTGATCACCTTCAGCGCATCGGTTTTTTCCCGATACTCCTTCACGATGTAGAAGTTGTCTTCCAACAGGGTGCCGGCATCCCTCAGCCCTCGCTTCTGCTGCCCGCTGAGCTTGACCAGCTGCGAAGAGGGTAGGAAGTACAGCTGCCCGGCTTGCTGTTCTTCGGACAGCGGTTGAAGATGCTCCAGGACATCCGGTGGAAGCTCATCGGTACGCAAGCCCCTGTAGTAGGGCAGGATGTGATTGTCCGTGGCCCGCTGCAGCAGAATGGGCACGTACAGCTCCCCCACCGTGGCCAGAGCCAGGGCGAAGAGGGAGAGCAGGAAGACCAGCATATACGGCTTGAGATAGCCGAGCAGCCGCTTCATGATGTCGGCATCGTAACCCTTGACGATCTCTTCCTGTTCGAAATAGTTGCTCATCGTTCAGTCGCTCATCTCTTTCTTCGAAACGCCTCTTCCAGCTGCTGCAGCCGGTAGATGTCCGCGTAAAATCCCTTCTCCTGAAGCAGCTGTTCGTGGGAGCCGAGCTGGGCGATCCTCCCTGCCTCCAGCACCAGGATACGATCCGCCGTTTTCAGCGTAGAGATGCGGTGGGAGATGAGAATCAGGGTTTTTCCCCTGAGGAAGGGGAGCAGATCCGTAAGGATGGCATCCTCGGTTTCCGTGTCCACGGAGGACAGGGAATCGTCGAATATATAGATCGACGCATCGCTGGCCAGAGCCCGGGAAATGGCCACCCGCTGTTTCTGACCGCCGGAAAGGGTGATGCCCCGCTCCCCGACCACGGTTTCCGCTCCGTCGGGAAAGATGTTGAAGTCCCGTTCGATCGTGGAAATGGCTGCCACCTGCTGTACAAGCTGTTGGTCTTCGCTGTGGCTGCCGAAGGCGATGTTGTCCCGGATGCTGCTGGAGAACAGGAAGGTTTCCTGGGGCACCATGCTGATGCTGGTGCGCAGCCCGGCCAGATCGTAGGACCGGATATCCCTGCCGTCCAGGTAGATGGAGCCGGCCGGCGGATCCAGGATCCTGGG
>CAZFMD010000014.1:0-18876 GCA_964520025.1 uncultured Spirochaetaceae bacterium | reverse complement strand
GGATATCCCTGCCGTCCAGGTAGATGGAGCCGGCCGGCGGATCCAGGATCCTGGGCAGCAACTGGACCAGAGTGCTCTTCCCGCTTCCGGTTTTCCCCAGAACCCCGAGAATGCTGCCCGCAGGTACCTCCAGGTTGATGTCTTTCAGAACCGCCGTTTTCGTGCTGGGATAGGTGTAGGTGAGATCCTCTATTCGGATGTCCCCGCGGATCGCCGCTCCCGTCGGCTCGGCCTCTGCTGTTGCCTCCTGCGCGGCCGATTCTCCAGTCGCCGCCGTGATCCCAGCTGCTCCCGTTCCCCCAGCTGTTTCCATGGCCCCGGCTGATTCCATTGCCTCGTCCGAGCTCCGGATATCCGGCTCTTCATCCAGGATTTTATTGATTCGGGCCAGGGAGGCGCCTGCACGCTGGATCATATTGATGGTGAAACCGGCTCCCAGCATCGGCCAGATCAGCATCTGCAGGTAGGCCAGAAAGGCGGTGAACTGCCCCGGCGAGAGCGTTCCCTCGATCACAGCCCGGCCCCCGAGCAGGATGAGGATCAGCGAAGTGATGCCGGCCAGGAATCCGACAGCCGGGAAAAGGACTCCCCAGGTGCGGACCAGAACCATGTTGCGGTTCGAGTAGTCCAGGTTTTTTTCCAGGAAGCGCTTCCCGAAGGCGGATTCCTGTACAAAGGTTTTCAGCACCCGGATTCCGGTGAGAGATTCCTGGGTCATATCACTCAGCGTCGAGAAACCCTCCTGGACTCGCCGGAATTGCTCTCCGATCACCTTGCCGAAGAAGATGACTCCGATGGTGATGATCGGTAGTGGAGAGATCGAAAGCAGTGTGAGGCGCGCGTTCTGACTGAGCATGATCGCTATGATGGCTATGGTCATGAAAAACCCGTCCACAAAAGATACCAGGGCGAAACCTGCGGCCTGGCGCACCGCACGCATGTCGTTGGTCATGCGGGCCATCAGGTCCCCGGTTTTCATCTTTCCGTAGAAGGTGGAGGAGAGGGATTGGAGATGAACGAACAACCTCTCCCGAAGCTCCGCTTCGATTCCCCTTGATGCGACCCCCAGGAAGTAGCGCCACAGGAATCGGCCGACGGCGATCACAACGGCGATTCCCACCATCAGGGCCGCTATCGGGATGATATTGCTCAAGGAGAAGGATCCGGTGGCAATCGTATCGATGGCGCGTCGCAGCAGCTGAGGCAGGTACAGCTGCCCACCGTTGGTGATGAGTAGAAACAGCAGGCCCGCGAGGTACTGGGGAATCCGCTCTTTTATGTATGGAACGAGGGTTCTGAACTCTTTGAGCACCGGAATAAGGTACCGCTTATTCGGGAATTAAGCAAAACCTTTTTGCGGGTTAATCGACGATCTTCGTGCTGTCCAGGGTCAGGCCCTCCAGGTACCAGTAGACTCCGGAACGGGCAAAGTGGAACTGCATCGATTTGGGGCCGCCGAACACGGCGGGTCCTTCCACGGTCGCATCAAGAGGGTTGCCGAACATCGAGTCCAGGGTAATGGAGTAGGTGCCGGTTTCCAGGAACTCCACCGGAAACCAGTCATCCCAGGTGTACGCCGTATCGCTGTCCCGGATCGTGGCGTATTGCGTGGTTTCCGCTTCGAGAAAGTTCTGGTACAGGTACTCCCGCGAGCTGTTCAGATCCGCCTCGAAACGCAGCACCCGATCCCGCTTCGACGTCCCAAATGGCGCGCAGGAAGTGATGACCCCTGCCGCTAAGGTGAGAAGCAAGAAATGGAGGATGACGGTTCGACTATGCTTACTCAAAGACGCATCACCTCACTCAACGATAAGAGCTCCCCCCCAGTAGTATAGTTCCTCGATCAGCCAATTCGTTCCATCCGCGATCATAACAAACTCGAGGGTATCCTCTCCCGTTCCACCCCGACCGAAGGCTGGCACGCCTTCCGGTCCATTTATGGTAACTATCACACTGAAGGGATTTGAATCATCGATGCTTTTAAGAGAGTATTGGGGTGTACCGGATGGAAAATCCGTGTCCCAGAATCCGGCTGCTTTAATTGTACCCAGAACATAGTAGGAGGTTTCAGTCGGGTGGAAGTTAGTATAACCGTTGGCGCGATCGTTATTCATATCTTCCAGGAAATACTCAATTCGTTTCTCAATAGATACACCGAGTAGATCACAACTGGTCATCATTAACGGGAGGAAACTGGCAAGAATACCAATCGCCACTAATATTACAATTCTGTTCGTATTTGTCTTCCTCATATATCAGCCTCCACTAAGTACGGTATGATGGATTTTTCAAAAACATCGAGGATCTCAGAGTAATCATCCAAGAATTGCTGGTAGCTGCTAGAGCTCGCCTTCGTGATAGACTGTGCCTTTACTAGAACGTACAGTCTTCCAGCAACGTATCTTCGTAGCGCAAGGGCAGCCAAAGCGTAGTATCGGTTGTTCAGGAATGATGCCCGTGTGTTGTTGCGAATTTCTGCTACCACTTCGGCATCGTACCTCTTGGCTGCCTCCTCACCCTCCTTTTGAAGAACTTCGGCCATTTTCTGCCGTTCGGTGTTCAATGTCTCTGTCAATTCATTGTAGAGATCGTAGTACTCAGCAGCGCTTTCGATATAGTGATTGAGCCTTTTTAGTATACGCTGAACAGCGCCTGACGGATCGGAGAGCATGTTGTTCATCTTCTCGTCATTCCAGGTTCTGTACTCGATCTCGTCCAATTTCACCACGAACTTCTCGCCCGGGGGCTCACCGGGCTGAACCTCAACTCCCTCATCCGTGGTGAGCTGCACCGCCTTGCCCTCCGACTCCACCTCCACCTGGCCGGAATCCACGACGATCAGGGCCGAACCGTCGGCGCCGGCAAAAACGGAGAACTCCGTGCCCCGTACCCCGGCCACGCAGCTGGGTGTCTGGATCATCGGTTCCTTGCCGGTAATGCGGTCGTAGCGGAACTTGATCGATCCCAGGGCAAGGGAGAATACCCCTGTTTTTTCACCTTTCTGATCCTTCTCCTGGAGGGTGAAAACCGTGTCGGGATTGATCTTCAGCACCAGGCCTTCTTGATCCAGCTCCACGAAACCGTCGTACCCCGTGGTGATTGTATCCCCGGTGTCGTAGATATCGCCGATATACACCTCATCCACATAGCCTTCCTGGTACTTCACAGTGGCATCCCCTTCGGAGTAGATGACGTCGTTGGGAACGGCGAACCCGCAGAACAGGACCAGGAACAGCAGACTACCTGTAACGGCTATGGTTTTCATCTTAGTACGGTCCTTTGAAGCCGTGAATGGTTCGGGTGAACAGGGTATCGGTCACCAGCAGGAGAATCCTCTGACCGGTATTGGTCTTCAGTTCGAGCAGGCGGGACTGCTTCTTGAGGTATTTCTTGAAAAAAGTCTCAACCTCCATCGAGTCGTAGAACTCTCTGTAGCTCTCCGGCGTGACTTCGACACCCCGCTCAAGAGAGGGTTCTTCGACTTTGAAACCCACCTCCACGATGGTGCTCCAAAATGTCGCCACATCCTTGGCCAGGACAATGATTTCCTGATCCAGGAGGAAGGGTAGCTCGGTCATGGCCGTGAGCTTTTCCGCCTGACCCGTATTGATCAGTTCCGAGACTCGTTCGATGTTTCCCTCGTCCTTGGAGCGCTGAATCGAGGCGCACGAGGCCAGGAGAAGCACCAACAACAGTAGATAGGGTAGTTTTTTCATCTGTTTCACCCGCTGTACACTAATGTATCTCCAATTCCATGGATTTCAATCGGAGATTCTCAATATTACTATCGGCTATGCCGTGCAATACGTGCAATAGCAGGTATCACTCCTACCAGCGCTGGTGTACGTCCGCTTTCACGTATTTCTCGTAGGTATCCCGCACCCCATCCATTATCTTGCCGGACAGATCCGGGAGGTCCGAGGCCCGGCAGTTGTCCTCCACCTGGGTGGGACGTTTTGCCCCGGGTATGGTGCAGGACACCGCATCATGCATCAGGATCCACTTCAGTGCGAACTGGGCCATGGTGGAATCTTCCGGCTTGAAGCGTTCGAGCGCCTGGACCGCCTGCAATCCCTTCTCGTAGTCCACGCCGGCAAAGGTCTCTCCCCTGTCGAAGGCGGCACCTTCGCGGTTGTAGTTGCGGTGATCGTTTTTCTCGAACTTCGTGTCCCCGGTCATCTTGCCGGTCAGCAGCCCGCTGGCCAGGGGCACGCGCACAATGATCCCGATATGCCGCGCCTTGGCTTCCCGGAAGAACAGCTCCGCAGGACGCTGCCGGAACATGTTGAAGATGATCTGTACGGTTTTCACTCCTGGGTATTCGATCGCCTTCAGCGCTTCCTCGACCTTCTCCACGCTCACTCCGTAGTTTTTTATCAACCCCTCTTTGACCATGCCCTCGAGAGCGTCGAAAAGTTCGGGATTGTAGAATACCGGAGTCGGCGGACAGTGCAGCTGGACCAGATCCAGAGCTTCCACCTGGAGATTCTTCAGGCTCTGTTCGATGAATCCGCGGATGTTTTCAGGCGTGTACTTGTCCGCAACATGGGGATCCAGTTTACGTCCCGCCTTGGTGGCCACGTAGATCTGCTCTGATCGCTCCTTGCGCAGCCGGGCGATCAGCTTCTCACTGCGCCCCATGCCGTAGACATCCGCGGTGTCGATGAAGTTGATGCCCAGATCGATGGCCCTGTGCAGAGCGGACAGCGAATCCTTGTCATCGACGGATCCCCAGTCCGCGCCGATGGCCCAGGCGCCGAAGCTCACCTCGGAGATCTTCATCCCGGTTTTTCCCAAGTTTCTGTACTTCATGCAAACGCTCCTCTCCTTCTATTTCGAGGGTGCCAGGGCGGCGATTTCCTTTAGCCGTTCGATGATCGGCAGGTGCTGGGTGCAGGCCTCCTCGCACTGCCCGCATTCGGTGCAGCGGCTCGCCTCACTTGGGGGTATGTTCCAATGCCACTTCAGGCGATCCAGGGCCGCCTCCTTCTTTCCCTGGAGTTTCAGGTGGTTGTAGGCGTCCATCAGCTTCGGCACCGGAATCTTCTCCGGGCAGTGATCGCAGTACTGGCAGCCGGTGCACAGATCCTGAAAGCTTTCCCGGAAAGAATCCCGGATCTTCTTGATATGGGCTTGATCCACACCGGTGTAGGTCTCAACTGCGTGCAGGGCTTCCCGTACCTCTTCTATGTTGCCGAATCCTACCAGCGCCGTTGTGATCCGCTGGTGAGAGAAGAGGAAGTGAAGCGCCGCCTCCACCACGCTCTGATCCCCCCGCATCTTGATGAAGTCGAAGATCTCCGGGTTTTCGGGGATGAGACCCCCGCCCAACGGATTCATGACCACGCAACCGAGATCCCGCTGAGTGATGGTCTCGAATGCTTTTTCGCGGATCGAGAAGTTGTAGGCGGAGTAGCCGAACAGCACGCCCTCGAAGACCTCCTCCTCGAGAAGCACTTTTATCTGGTCTCCGATCAGATGACTGGATACGCAGATGTGTTTGATCAGGCCTTCCTCTTTGAGCTTTCTGAAGGTTGCGATTACGCCGTTTTTCTTACGCTCTTCCCAGGACTTGAGATCGGTGATGCACCAAACGTGGTAGAAATCTATCGAATCCAATCCCAGACGCTTGAGTTGCGCTTCGATCTCTTTGCGGATTGCCGATTCGGTGGAGGCGAAGGTCTTGGTGGCGCAGTAGAAGGGGAGGTTCTGTCTGCGCAGCTCTTTGAAGCCTGCTCCGAAGGCCGTCTCACTCTTCACCCCGAAGTAGGAAGGAGCGGTATCAAAGTAGTTCACTCCACCCTTGGCCGCCTCCACTAACATCTGCGCGCAGGCATCCTGCTGGTCGATACTCTTGAAGCGCATTCCCCCGAATCCGAGGATCGAGCACTGCTTCCCTGTAGTTCCGTAAGGCTTGTATATCATTCGCTCTCCTTGTTGGTTTGTCCGTAGTAGGCATTCTTTCCATGTTTACGCAGGTAATGCTTGTCTGCCAGCGACTGCTTGATTGCCTTCAAGCCGGGATTGATGCTCAGAGATAGAATTCCCATCTTGGCAACGGTTTCGAGCATCAGGCTGTGGTACACGGCCTTGGAGGGAGTGTCCCCCCAGGCGAAGGGACCGTGACCGGCCACCAGCACGCCCGGGATCTGCCGGTAGTCGTACTGCCTGAAGGTCTCCAGAATCTGGACAGCCGTTTCCTCCTCGTAGTCCCGCTGGATCTGGCCATCCCGCATCACCGCGGTGCAGGGAACCTCCCCGTAGAAGATGTCAGCGTGGGTGGTCCCGTAGCAGGGCAGGGGCTTCATGGCCTGAGCCCAGGCCGTGGCGTAGGTTGAATGGGTGTGCACGATCCCCCCGATTGTCTCGAAGGCACGGTAGAGCATCACGTGGGTTTTGGTATCGGATGAGGGATTCAGATCTCCCTCCAGCACCCTGTACTCCAAGTCAACCGGCACCATCCTGTCCGGAGAAAGCTGATCGTAGGGTACGCCACTCGGTTTTATTACCACGATTCCGCTGGCTCGGTCTATACCCGAGACATTGCCGAAAGTGGCCGTGACCAGGCCCTGGTCTATCAGGTTGATGTTGGCCTGGTACACCTGCTCCCGGAGCTCTCGGATTGAACGTCGATTCATCGCCATTTGTTCCGTCTGCTATCTCATAACTCGCGGAGCTGATGCTCCAGAGTCTTGCCGAGCTGGAGATACTTCTCGTAGAGCCTGTCGTACACTTTGGCATTGGACGGGTTGGGTGTATAGGTGCGGCTGAAGCCGCTGCCCATCTTTGCCTGAGCATCCGCCACGCTACCGTAGATGCCCGCCGCAACCGCCGCGAACATGGCCGCACCCAGGGCGCAGGTCTGCTCGGAGGCAGCCACCTTGATGGGCATGTTCAGCACCTCCGAGGTAACCTGCATGACGAAGGGGGATTTCTGGGCTATTCCGCCCAAAGCCACGACATCCGAGATGAACACCCCTTCGGCTCGGAAGCGTTCGACAATGGCTCTGGAGCCGTAGGCCGTGGCCTCCACCAGAGCCCGGAAGATCCTCGGAGGATCCGTGCCCAGGCGCAGACCGATGATCGCCCCTTTGAGGCTCTGGTCGGCATCCGGGGTGCGGCGCCCGTTGAGCCAGTCCAGGGCCAGGAGCCCGGACTGTCCCGGGGGAACGCGCGCCGCCTCCTCCGTGAGATTCTGGAGGAGCCTGTCCTTGATATCCTGACGCAGTTTGTCCTGGGCCTCCGGATCATCCGGGGTGGACTCGGCGTACTGCAGCGGCCAGTACAGGAGGTTGACCAGCCAGGCGTACACATCCCCGAAGGCGGACTGGCCCGCTTCCAGGCCGATCAGCCCCGGTACGATCGAGCCGTCCACCTGGCCGCAGATACCGGCTACCTGTTTACCTCCCACCTCCGTATCCGGGGCCACGATCATGTCGCAGGTGGAGGTGCCCATGATCTTGGCGAGGGTTGTCGGGCCGATTCCTCCGCCCACCGCACCGATGTGGGCGTCGAAGGCGCCGACGGTCACGGCGATTCCTGCGGGGATTCCCAGACGTTTCGCCCACTCATCGGTCAGCTCTCCGGCTTTGACCTCCGATGTGTAGGTCTCCCGGTACAGGCGTTCGCGCAGGCCTTTGAGCAGGGGATCGAGCTTGATCAGGAACTCCTCGGAGGGAAGCCCCTCCCACTCGGGATGCCACATGGCCTTGTGCCCGGCGGCGCAGCGGCTGCGCTTCAGGGTGAGAGGGTCGGTGTTGCCCGTCAGCAGGGCCGGCATCCAGTCGGCATGCTCGACCCATGAGAAGGCTTCCGCCGCCACCTTCGAGTCCTCCCGCAGCACGTGCAGGATCTTGGCCCAGAACCACTCGGAGGAGTAGATGCCTCCCTCGTACTTGGTGTAGTCCACACCGCCCCAGCTGCGGGAAAGCGCATTGATCTGCTCCGCCTCCTCTACCGCCGTGTGGTCCTTCCAGAGCACGAACATGGCGTTGGGATTATCCTTGAAGGGAGCCTTCAGAGCCAGGGGCACACCGTCCCTGCCTACCGGGCAGGGAGTGGACCCGGTGGTGTCGATGCCGATGCCGGCCACCGACTTGCCTGCTCCTGCCGGAAGCTGGCGCAGCGCGCCTTTGATGGCCTCCTCCATGGAATCGATGTAGTCCTGCGGATGCTGCCGGAACTGATTTCTGGCCGGATCGCAGAACTGGCCCTTGAGCCAACGTTTGAACGCTGCTACCTGGTTGGCCTCCTCTTTCCCGCTCTTGGCGTTGATGACGACCGCCCGTACCGAGTCCGTTCCGAAATCCAAACCCAGGATGTACTGTTCTGCCATAAGTATCTCTCCTCCGTGGCTGAATTGCGTTATAGCCGCTCTAATCCTGATGGTAGTACACGTCCCACCCCAGGTACTTGTCCATGGCTTCACATACGGCATCTGCCACCAGTGTGGGATTCACGGCCACGTGGTGCTCGAAGCCGTTTTCGCAGATGTAGCGAAGCAAACTCTGGTACTTCGGGATCTGGACGACCCCGTAGCCCCCGAAAGTCTCGACCTTATCCTCGGTGATACGCCCCTCTCCCAGGTAAGCCCGGATCATTCCATAGTTGTCGTCTGTGGATATCCGGCAGTAGGTGAGGGGAGTGGGCTTTATCCGGCCGACCACCGTGCCGTAGGTGTTCTCCTTGCCCACGCTGCCGGCGATGATCTCCTGGTAGTCCATGACCCCCTCTCCGCCGAAAAGGTCCTGGGGCAGGTTGCTGCAATGGAATACCACTCCCTTGTCCGGATCCTCTCCGTAGTTGTTGTTCCAGTCCAGCAGGGCGCTGGGACGTCCGGAAGCCAGGACCATGGCGTACATGCCGACCAGGCCGGTGATATCGGCCTCACACGCGCTGGGCTTCAAGGTATTGCTCAGCATGCTCATCACCGTGCAGGGAACCACGCCGAAGTATTCCTCCATCGAGGTCCAGCATTGCACCGCGGTTCCCACCAGCTCGTTTTCTTCCATGAAACGGTCCATGACCACGGCGAAGCGGGCCATCTTGTCCAGCGCTTGGGCGGAGACGCCGCCGGTCTTGGTGTAGGCTTTGATGGCTTCCAGCTTTGTTTTCACCTCTGCGTCATCGCTTTTGAGCCGCTCCGCCTGCCCAAAGGCCTCCGAAAGATCCAGGCTCTCCACGCTGATGCCGTAGGTCTCCAGAATCTTCTCACTGTAGCGGACGGTGAGGAAGGCGGCCGGGCGCGCCCCAACCTGGCCGAAGCGGGCGCCCCGCAACCCCCTGACCACCCGGCAGGTGGCAGCAAAATCGGCCAGATCCTTACGGAACTCCTTGGATTGAGGGTCGACGGTGTGGGTCGAGGTCAAACTGTAGGGGATGTTGTATTGCCAGAGGTTGTTGCAGGCCGACATTTTGCCGCAGAAGCTGTCACGGCGGTGTTCGATGGTCATGTGTTTCAGATCGTCGGGAAAGGCCTGGATCAGGACCGGCACGTTCAGCCCGGCCGAACGGATCGCGTCCGCCACTCCCCGCTCGTCTCCGAAGTTGGGCAGGCTGACCAGGATGCCGTCGATCTTCTCCCGATGTTTCTTGAACAGCTCGGCACACTGCCTGGCCTGGGCATGGGTCTCCACAGAACCGAAGGGCGTGTCCTCCGGTGAAAGGGCAACGGCATCGATCCCCTCTTCCTCGAGCACTTTCAGCACGGTCGCCCGGCCCTCTTCGCATAATTTTGAGGGAAAGAAACCGCGGTTTCCAATGATAACACCAAGGGTCGTGTCCATAGATTCGTCCTCGCTTGTGGTGATTTATATAGATAAACCTTGCCGAAAAGTCCCGCAAAGTCAAGGGAACGGTAACGCCGCAACGGTAGCTTCGGAAACCGGATACTCAACCGAGCTATTTACGAACAGGAAGAAAAACGAAAATCGAAAGAAAAACTTTGGATCTTACCAATTTCCTGAGGGTTTCAGCCCTCCCAAAAAACGGGACTGCGAATCCTCAGAAAAGTGGCAAAATCTAAAGAATAACTTGGGATTTTCCCCTTTCTACATTGGGCCACATTATTGGGCCACGGTTAAATTAACCGAGAAACTGCCCAGTACCTGCTGATAGTCCTTGAAACCCTCCCTCGAATCTGCTATATTGTAAAAACCGACCGACCGGTCGGTCGTATAAACGAAACCAGGTGGGAGCACCGTGGCTGAACAGAAGCAGAACCGACAGGAAAAACGGAACACCACAGACAAGCAGGGAGCTTTAAAAACCCGAAACAGGATACTACAGGCCGCCGAAGAGTGTTTCGCCCGCGATGGGTATGACAACACGGGGGTTGCGGAGATCTGCAAAGCCGCCGCTGTCAGCAAGGGGGCTCTGTACCATCACTTTCCCAGCAAACAGGCTATCTTCGTCGAGATGTTTGAAATCTGGATGGGTGGGTTTGCCGGACAGATGGAGCGGATTCGGGATCAGGCGGACTCGGTCCCCGGCGCCATTCTGCGTATGGTGAAGATGACCGGGCTGATTTTCCAGAGGGCGGCCGGCCAGCTCCCCCTGTTTATCGAGTTTCTGACCAAGGCCAGTCGGGATCCGGATACCTGGAAGGCCACCATAGCTCCCTACAACTTCTTCCGAGATTTCTTTGCCGATCTCATCCGCCGGGGCATCGAAGAGGGAAGCCTGCGCAAGGCGGATCCCGAGCTGACCGCACGGATCATCGTATCCTTCGGTGCCGGGCTGGTCATGCAGGGCGTATTCGATCCGGCGGGCGGGCAGTGGACAGAGGTCGGTGTCCAGGGAATGCAAATGTTTTTGAAGGGAATCATAAAGGAGGGCAGAGAATGAAAGTGCTGGTTACCGGCGCATTCGGAAATATTGGGGAAGGAACGGTCCGGCAGCTGCTGGACCGGGGACATCAGGTTCGCTGTTTCGATGTACCAAGCCGGACCAATCAAAAAAAAGCGACGCGCCTGAGCGAGAAAGCGGAAATTTTCTGGGGAGATCTGCGGAATCCCGGCGAGGTGGCTGGGGCGGTCAGGGATATGGAGCTGGTAATCCATCTGGCCTTTGTGATTCCCAAGCTCTCGGCCACGGGTATCGGCTGCGAGGATCAGCCGGACTGGGCCTGGGAGGTAAACGTGGGCGGAACCCGAAACCTGCTTCAGGCAATCGGTGCCCAGCAACATCCGGGCAAGATCATTTTCTCCTCCTCCCTCCATATCTACGGCATCACCCAGGACCAGCAGCCTCCCAGGCGGATCGGTGATCCGCTCAAGCCCATGGAGTACTACGCCCGCCACAAGGTCGAATGCGAGCAGCTGGTCCGCAACTCCGGGCTCACCTGGTCGATTTTCCGTTTTGCCGCGGCTCTGCCCTTTTCCCTGAAGCTCGATCCGGCGATGTTCGAGATTCGCCTGGACAACCGCATGGAGTACGTCCACAACCGGGATGTGGGATTGGCCCTGGCCAATGCCGTCACCAATTCCGAGGTCTGGGGGAAGATCCTGCATATCGGCGGGGGGCAGCGCTGCCAGTACACCTATAGGGAAATCGTAGAGAAGGTGATGAACGGTGTGGGCGTGGGCATGCTCCCGGAGCAAGCCTTTAGCCGGCGGCCGTTCAGCACCGACTGGATCGACACCGAAGAGAGCCAGCGCCTGCTCCGTTTCCAACGCTACACGCTGGATGACTATATAGAGGAGTTTTCAGCCAAGCTGGGAATCCGCCGCTTGTTGGCCAGAGTGTTTCGTCCCCTGGTTCGTCTGGTCCTACTGGCTCGCTCCCCCTACTATCGGGTACTGCGCTTCCAAAAACAGATCGAGACCATGCGGGGCAAGCTGGCAGTCGTGACCTGCGCAGCTACCAGTTTCGGCGAGGCGGCGTCCAAGAAACTGGCCCAGGAGGGAATGCAGCTGGTGTTGCTCGAGAAACCGGGGGAGGATCTGCGGGATCTGGCCTTCCAGATCCGTGAGGAAGACGGGCGCGTCGACGTGGTGCCGGGGGATGTTTCTCGGGGCGGGAAGGTCATCCAACTCTTTCGCAAGATCCGACGATCCTGGGGCCCGATCGACGTGCTGGTGAACCATGCGGATTTGGTGTGGTTCAACGGCAGGAAAGAGGCCTACAACAGCAGAATCTGGAAACGCCTGGAGCGAAACCTGCTGGGGGTCATTCGTTTTTCCGAACTGGTTCTGCAGGATATGAAGAAAACGGGCCAGGGCCACGTGATCTTTTTGGAACCGGCCTTGAAGCTACTCCCGATCAAGCCAACCCCCCTTCTTCGGGGCGTGCGCTCCTTTTTTCGTGAGTACATTAGGCACCTGAACAAGGAGCTGCGCCTCAGCCCGATTCGGGTCAGCCTTGTACGGGCGGGAATCGCCACAACGGATCTGTTGAAGATCTCCAGGCTCCTGCGTATATTCAGCCGCCGAAACCGCAGCTACGGAATCGAGTTGCGCCCCGAGGTGTTGGCCAATCGTATCTGGCTGCTCCTGATTCGCCCCGAACCTGTGATCTATATTCCCCGTTTCGTAAGGGTCTTTACCTGGATGGACACCTATGCCGGCTGGTTGGTGGAGCTCATCCGCAGGCGTCTGTCTCCTGTGCGGGTGAAGAGTGGTTGAAGGGGCGTTCTACAGCTCGGAAAAGTCCAGAGTCTGGAAGTGATCCTCTAGGGTTTCAGCACGCCGAATCTGCTGCACCGATCCGTCGGGTTTGAGCAGCAGCTCGGCCGAGCGCAGCTTGCCGTTGTAGTTGAAGCCCATGGCGTGTCCGTGGGCTCCCGCGTCGTGGATCACCAGGATGTCCCCGACTTGGACCTCCGGCAGCTCTCGATCGATGGCGAACTTGTCGTTATTCTCGCAGAGCGAACCGGTCACGTCGTAAGTCCGATCGGGTTTCTGCCCTTGTTTACCCATAACGGTGATGTGGTGATAGGCGCCGTATATGGCAGGACGCATCAAATTGGCCATGGAAGCATCCAGCCCCACGTACTTCTTGTAGGTGTCCTTGATATGAAGAACCCTTGAAACCAGATAGCCGTAGGGGCCTGTGATCATGCGCCCCATCTCCATGTAGATGTTGAGGGGATCCAGCCCCGCCGGCTTGATCATGCTTTCGTAGGCTTCCCGTACGCCCTTGGAGATGACGCCCAGGTCGACGGATTTCTGCTCCGGCTTGTAGGGAATGCCGATGCCTCCTCCGATGTTTACGAACTCAATACGAATGTCGAGGTTTTTTTTCACTTCCACAACCACCTCGAAGAGCATCTTGGCTGTATCTACGAAATAGTGTGGATCCAGTTCATTGGAGGCGATCATGGTGTGCAGTCCGAAACGCCGCACCCCCTTCGCCTTGACAATGCGGTACCCTTCCAGGAGCTGGGCCTTGGTGAAGCCGTACTTGGCCTGCTCGGGTTTGCCGATGATTGCGTTTCCCTCGCGAAGCGGGCCGGGATTGTAGCGGAAGCAGAGAAGCTCCGGAAGACCCGTGTGCTGTTCCAGGTAGGGAATGTGACTGATGTCATCGAGATTGATGATCGCCCCCAGCTCTCTTGCCTTCCGGTACTCCTGGTAGGGAGTATCGTTTGAGCTGAACATGATGGACGGACCGGGCAGCCCGATCCGCTCGGAGAGGATCAGTTCCGGCATGGAGCTGCAGTCAGCACCGAAGCCCTCTTCTTTGAGGATCCTCATTATATAGGGATTCGGGGTTGCCTTGACCGCGAAGTACTCCCTGAAGCCGGGGGCCCAGGAGAAGTGTTTCTTCAGTTTACCGGCGTTATCCCGAATCGCCTTTTCATCGTAGATATGAAAAGGGGTAGGGTGGGTTTTAATGATGCGCTCCAGTTGATCCTTTGTGAAAGGAACGGATCTGCCGGCCATGGTCTTCTCCCTGCGTTTGAATGTGAGAGGAGAATAGAAAGGGAGGGTACAAAAGTCAAGGGTATTCTTGACAAGAGAACCGGTGCTGGATAGCTTGATGACAATTCCCAATGAAACGAGTCGGCATATCCGGCCTGACCGGAATGATAGGAAAAAACCTCATCTCCCAGTATACCCGGAATGCGGGATTCAAACGATCGCTGAAACTGATCGCCTTCACTCGCATGGAATCGGATACGAGCTTCCTGGAACGCAGCGGCATCGAATACCGCCGTATCGACTACACGGAGCGGGACAGTTTTGCCGGCAAGCTGGAGGACATTGACGACTTCCTTCATCTTGCGGGGCTGACCAAATCGGTCACCCCCGCAGGGTACTACCGGGTGAACGTCGATGGTACGGCCCGACTGCTCAGCGCCCTATCCCAATACGGGAAAGCGATTAAACATTTGATCTTTGTCTCTTCCACCTCCGCTTCCGGCCCGTCCGCCTGCCCTGAAAAGCCGAAAACAGAAGAAGATCCGTGTACCCCGGTTTCCCATTACGGCAAGAGCAAGCTCCAAGCGGAACAGCTCATCCGCTCATGCCCCTTTGACTGGACGATCATCCGTTTGCCGCTGGTATTCGGCCCATACGACCACGACATGCTCACCATGTTCCGCTTCGCCAAGAAAGGCAGGGTGGCCCTCTTCGCCAATCCTCGGGATCCCTATTCCTGCGTGTCGGCTCCGGACGTCGGTCATTTCCTGCTCACGGCGATCCATAATAAAAGACTTTTCGGCGAGGTCTTCCACTACTGCTACGATGCCACCATGTCCGGCAGCGTGTTCTTCCCGACAGTGAGAAAGCATCTTGGTCTCCCGGAGATGTACCGCTACTTCCAGGTGCCCAGATGGGTGGCCTATCCTGCTCGCTTTATTCTCGACATAAGACAACGGCTGGCAGGGCGAACGACCATCGTGAATCCCGATAAAATCGCGGAACTGGCCGCATTTCACTGGGTTTTTTCCAACGACAAGCTTAAGAGAGCCCTTGAAATAGAAACAATAAAGAATGACCGAGCGCTTGCCGAAACGGTACAGTGGTACCAGGAACATCATCTTTTGTAATACTGGAGTCTATGGAAGCATCGGTATCGCCCGCCAAAAAGGTAATCTATCCCGTAGAGCTGTTTGCAGTACTGCTGAACCTGATCTTCTGCGTTTGCTCCCTGTTGAACCTGGGGAAGGTAGAAGCGAGCCTGCTGGGCCTGTCGATCGACCGGGAGCTGCTCATGGGTGTCGTGTTCTTCCTTGCAACCCCATTGATGCTCCTGTTCATCCGTCTGGCCAATCCCTCTCGGAATCTGGTCGTACAGTTCTTTCGTCTCTGCTACATTCAGGCGCTCTATATTCTCTACTTCACCGAGTGCATCTGGTTGTCTCAGCTGATGTTCAACGGAGCTTCCTTTGATGCCTTTTTCGCCAACCTTGATTTCCGCATCTTCGGATTTCAGCCGGCGATCCAGTTCCCCCGGTACTTTCAAGAGTACCGTATCGTCAATGAGATGTTCTTCTTCTCCTATTTCTTCTACTACGCCCTGGTGTCCACCGGGGTGTGGATACTCTTCATCCGCAAGCACTACCAGATAGCTGTTCGCGTTTTGTTCATCATCTCGATTTCCTTCTTCACCATGTACGTCTGGTTCATATTCTTCCCGGTACAGGGGCCCAAGTACTTCTTTCCCGAGCTGCACGCGATCTGGTATTCGAATTTTCGAGGATTTTTCTTCACAAATATCGTGAAGGGTGTGTTCAACAACACCAATCTTGGAGGTGCGGCTTTTCCCTCATCTCACGTAGCCCTGTCGCTGATTGCCTTTATCCTCAACTGGAAGTACAACCGCTATCTCATTCCCGTGTACCTTCCCCTGACCATCCTGCTGTTCGTTTCCACGGTGTATCTATACGCCCACTACTTCGTTGATATTCCCGCAGGGATCTTGACGGGAATCGGTCTGTATCTTCTGGTCCCGAAGCTGATCAAACCGACGAGATGGTTGTCCACCCAGGTGGATAGATTCCTGGCTGGAAGATTGCGCTTCCCGGAGATTGCCCTGCCGCAGGCTTAGTCCCGCTCCTCCTGTTCCTTGGGATCCACGTGGATCGTGGTATCCAGTCCCATCTGTTCGAGTATGCGCGTCTCCAGGGAGTGGGCGATTTTGTGGGCCTCTCGTATCTTTAGCTCCTGGGGCAGGGAAATATGAAAGGTCAGCTCTTTGTGCTGTCCGTATTGGTGCAGGTGGAGATGATGGAGATCGACGTCGAGTTGTACAGTTTCGGCTACAAGAGCCCTCAGTTGCTCCACCAGTTCGGCGTCCGGCTGTTCACCGATCAGGGTGCTGATCGAGATTCGCAGGATATCGAAGGTGGCCCAGAAGATGACCAGGGAAACGGCGATTCCCAACGCCCCATCGATCCACCAGAAGTATCTGCCCAGCAAGATACCGACAACGATCAGGGCCGAGGCGATTGCATCGCTGCGGTGATGCCAGCCGTCGGCGATCAGCGACCGGGAATCGGTCTTGCGGCCACTGGAGATCGAAAAGCGCGCCAGGGCCTCCTTGAAAACCACGGAAACGGCAAACACAATGATTGCCAGCGATTTGTAGGCGGCTGGTTCCTGGTTGACGAGGCGTCTGATTGATTCGATCAGGAAGTTCAAGCCCACCGTCGCCAGAATCGCTCCGATGATCACCGAAGCGATTACTTCAATGCGCCCATGTCCAAAGGGATGTTTTTTGTCCGGTGGCCGAGCTGAGGTCTTAGCTCCCCACAGCACAACCAGGGAGGTGAAGGAGTCGGACAGGGTATGCCAGGCGTCGGCGATGATGGCTATGGAGCCCGTCGCCATACCGGCCCAATATTTCAGACCGAAGAGGAGCGTGTTGATGACTATCGACAGCCACCCCTCCCACACAGCCAACCGGTTCGTTTGATATTTGCCGGTTCCGTCCGTCATTTCCTCAGATCTGTAACTCCTGCCGGTATTAGTCGCTCACCTCTTGTGTCCGAAGATTTCCGGATTGACGATGAAGCGGGGTCTCTTTCCCTGAAGGACCCGCTGCAGCTCGTCCATCCCGTCGATCATATCGGCTTCAAAGGACTCCTCGGAGTACCAGGCAACATGGGGCGTAACCAGCGCATTCTCCTTGGCGAGAAGCGGATTATCGGCCGCCGGCGGTTCTTTTGCCAGAACGTCGGCCCCGGCCGCGGCGATTGTTCCGGTATCCAGCGCCTCGCAGAGGGCTGCCTGTTCGATGATCGGGCCCCTGGCCGTGTTCACGATGATGGCTGTTTTTTTCATCTTCCCCAGGGCCTGCGCGTCGATCATATGGTGCGTCTCCGGGGTTAGTGGAGTGTGGATCGAGATGTAATCCGCCTCTTTTAGCAGATCCTCCAGCTCATACTTACGTTCCACCCCCAGCAGGGCGAAGATGTCGTCCTCCACGTAGGGATCGTAGGCGCTTACCTTCATGCCGAATCCCTTGGCTTTGGGAACCAGGCTGCGGCCCACGCGCCCCAATCCGATTATGCCCAGATTTTTATTCCTGAAGTTGTAGATGTGCTTGGTGTATTTGTAGTCCCAGATCGCTTTCTTTGAATTGGGAACAATCAGATGAATTTTTCGGGCCAAGGCGAGGATGAGTGTAATGGCGTGGTTTGATACCTCGTCTGTACAGTACGCCGGCGTGTTGCACACTGGAATCGATCTTTCGGTGGCCGCTTCCACTTCCACGCAGTCATAGCCTACCGACAGGGTTAGAATGACCTTGCAGCGCTCCATCGCTGCGATGATATCGGCGTCAAGCTTGCGGGCAATCAACACGACTGCCACTGCGTCTTTGAGTTCTTTCTTCAGTACTTCGTTGCTCTCGTCCCGGACTTCAACGAGCTTACAATTGATATCCTTCAATCTATTCACGAAATATTTGAGGTCGGGGAATTTCATAAACAGACGACCGCCGGTAAAAACGACCTTATCCATGATGCCTCCATTAGTTTATTCAGCTGCCGTACTATAGCAGATATGGTAATGAAGATTAATCCCGTGTCTCGGCCGCCCTTCCGGACCGTTCAGCGTGTGTTCTGGGAACTAAAGATTCGCCTCGCCCATGATTGTTGTTTCTCTGCAACCCAGTTGCCACAAAACGGATGCCGATCACTCAACGGCATCGTGTTTGACTAAAAAATCCTCGATTTCTTTCAAGTCCTTTAATCGTGCCATTTTCAAAGGGCTGGTTCCTTTATTGTCTTTGGCGTTGATGTCAGCCCCAAGTTCATATAGACGTTTTACCGCCTCCAGTTTTCCTCCAACCACGGCTCTGAAAAGGGGAGTTTCACCCTCCCCGTTGGCTATATTGACTTCAGATCCTTTCGAAGCAAGGGAATCAATAATATCTACGAATCCATGAAATGCTGCCGTATGTAATGGTATCGAGCCGGTGAAATCCTTTGTATTGACGTCGAAACCAAGGTCTGTGAACCGTTGTACCATACTGACATCACCGGATAGTGCTGCGCTGAAGAGGAGAGTTGAGCCCCATTTGTCCGTTAAATTGAGATCAGCACCGCTTTCGATTAGGAAGTCTACAACAGGATGATGGGCACAGAAAACAGCGTAGTCAATTGGTGTAATACCTTCATGATTTTTACTGTTGATTTCAGCATCATTTCGCATCAATAAATTAACTATATTTATATTTCCTCTAAAAGCAGCATGGTGCAGCGGTGTTTCGAGGCTGGAATCTATCATATTGGGATCCGAACCCTTATTAAGCAGGAGTTCTGCGATCTCGTACTTGTCGTGTATTACCGCCGTGTGTAGCAGTGTCCCGTGGTGGGTAGCTATGTTCACGTCAGCTCCCCGTTCTATCAATTCCCAGGCCGACTCGACTTGTCCTGCTTCCACAACTCTGTACAATGCTGAGTATCCATCAGCGTTCCGCTGGTCA
>CAZFMD010000013.1:0-30510 GCA_964520025.1 uncultured Spirochaetaceae bacterium | reverse complement strand
GAGCCAGACAGATGAAGTCGGGGATGACCTGGGAGATCCGCTGTACGATCGTGGTCTTTCCGGATCCGGATCCGCCGGAGATGCCGATGATCCTTACACCCATGAGGTCACTATATCAGGGCAGATCCGAGGTGTCGAGCTGATCCCCGTCGGCTCCAACTGTCGGAAGGTGGCTGCGATACTGCTCCATCCTGATACAGGAACCCTCGATCCTCTGCGTGTAGGAGGATGCAACCGCCTATCTGCAGGCCCGGCGGCCGGATCGCTTCACTGCGGACGGGGCAGGGTGAACTTGAAGGTACTGCCCCGGCCGGGCTCGCTTTCGACGCTGATCCTGCCGTCGTGCTTTTCCACGAACTCCTTGCATAACAGTAGGCCCAGGCCGCTGCCCGCCTCCTCCTCGGTCCCTTTGGTGCTGTAGTGCACATCGATACGAAACAGCTTCGCCAAATCCTTCTTTGCAATGCCAATTCCCGTGTCGCTAACCGCCACTTCCACGAAACCGTTCCGTGGCCCCGCGGCCAGCACCACTCGGCCCCCCGGGGGAGTAAACTTGATGGAATTAGAGAGAAAGTTCCGCACCACCGTGGAGATCATCTGCGGGTCCGCAAATACCTCGGTCTCCTCGTCGATCTGCGTGGCCAAGTCTATGCTCTTGTTGTCCGCTAGGCCGCTGAGCAGGGCGATCTCATCCTCCACAACGCTTTTCAACTTGAAGCGCTTCGGCTCCCAGCGGATCTTGCCGCTCTGGCTTTTTGCCCAGGTCAGGAGCTGGTTGAGAAGCTCCATCCCCTGAGAGGCGCCTTCGGAGATCATTCCGCAGTAGCGCCGCCTGCCTTCATCATCCAACCCGTCGTAGTGATCGGTCATCAGGTCGGCCAGGGTCTTGAGCCCGGCGAAGGGATTGCGCAGGTCATGGGCCAGTATGGCCAGAAATCTGTCCTTGGCGGCGTTGGCCTCCTTGAGCTCCTGCTCACTGGCGGACAGGGCGTTCCTCGCCTCTGTCAGTTCCCGTATGTGGCGCAATCGGTTCTTGATCTGTTCGGCGATCAGGGCACGGTACACGAAATAGAAGGCAAAGATCTTGAAGATATGTCCGATCAGGTTCGAAATCCCGTAGCTGCTGATGTAGCGGGTGAAGGCCAGCTCGCTGGCCACGGTGAAGGCGATGGCCAGAACCAGGCGGCGGCGAACCCCGTCGCTGAGCTGCTTCCTGGCCCGCCACACCAGCAGCGCGGCCACGATCAACACCCCGGAGATCACGTACTCGGCGATTACCTTGAAGGGCGTCAGTCCCACTCCCTCGATAAAGCAGAGCGGGAAGATCCCTGCGGGGAAGATGCATACCAACAGCATTACCGTAACAACGCCGTAGGCGGCGAACACGAGGCCATAGGGCAGTCTTTTTTCCCGCAGCACGATGATCCCGAAACACAGCAGGGTGAGGCACTGTAACGAACGGACCGCTATCCAAAGCTGGGTAGGAATGTTGCTGTCCACGGGGAAGATGTTCATTCCCCGGTAGGTCAGGGTGTGCAGCAGATCGATGAAAGCCACGAAGAGGTAGGCGATACCCAGGAAGGTGAGAGGGTCGCCGCCGTTTCTGTCCCGGGCGTTCCAGGAAAGCATAAAAACGCCGCAGGCGATCACAATGCTGAAGATTTCCACCACGCAATGGAAAAGAACGTAGCTGTAGAGACTGGTAAGATAAAGGATGGTGCACAGCAGCGCCGCTACCGGGAGCAGGATCAGCGTTTTACCCAGAGACAGCGGCCCTGATGAAATCACTCTCCTAGTGGTCATGCTGACAGATCCTCCGGGGGGTTCCATTTTCACCATAAGGGATAGGCCGCCGCAATGCAAGGGAAGCGGAATTTCAGCCAAAGGAATCGAAAGCGTCGGCGCCGGAGCACGTCTTCCCCCAAGGTAACGGTTCGGTCTACAATCCTCTCGAAGCCTATGAAATCGGCAGCGTTCCTGATTCTTAGCATCTTCCCCATGATCGGGGGATGCTACCTGCTCAAGCAGGGAACCTACCTGCTGAGCTACAACAGCCGCTCCCGGCCCATCGAAAAAGTCCTGACCGAAGGGTCGGCGGGCGGGGATGCGGAGACGATGCTTCGCAACGTGCAGGAGATCCGCCGCTACGCGGTGGAGGAGATCGGTCTGGAGCAGAACCGGAACTACACCCGCTACCTGGAACTGGACAAGGACTACATTGTCGACGTAGTCACCGCCTGCGCCGCGGACTCTTTTACTCCCCACCAGTGGCGCTTCCCCCTGGCCGGCTCATTTCCCTACAAGGGTTTCTACGAACAAGCGGATGCTCAGCGCGAGGCCAACCGGTTGGAAAAAAAGGGTCTGGACGTATGGATCAGGAGGGTGGACGGGTTCAGTACCCTGGGACTGCTCTCCGATCCGATCTACAGCTTCATGGCTGACTACTCGCTCTACTCCCTGGCGGACCTGATCATCCACGAGCAGACCCATGCGACCATCTTCATTAAAAACCAGATTCAGTTCAACGAGGAACTTGCCACTTTTGTGGGCCGGGAGGGGGCGTTGACTTTTCTCCGGGATCGCTACGGATCCGACTCGGAGGCCTACAGCCAGGCGGTGGCCGGGTTGGCGGATCGGGGGGTATTCAGGGACAGAATGCTCGACCTGCACGATCGACTGGAACAGATCTACTGTATGGAAACGGACAGGGAAACGATTCTGGCGGAGAAGCTTCGGATCGTAGAGCAGTTCAATCAGAGGCTGATCTCCGAAGCCCCGGAGGTGTTCCGGACCGACCGATTCCGCAGTTTCAAGGGCATCCCGGCCAACAACGCCTATATCATGTCCTTCGTACGCTACAACCAGGAGCTGGAACTGTTCTACAGTCTCTACGAGGTCAACGGGAGGAATCTCCGGTCGACCATAGAGGACTTGAAGCGACTGCAAAAGGCCAAGGGCCCGCCCAAACAAGCCCTCAAACAGCTGATCGCCGATTGAGTCCTCGCTCTTGCGGTTACAATGCTGTAATCCAACCTCTTCCAGCAGCACTATTCCCCTGTCTCGAATAGCTGGTTATTTTCATATGATATATAACTTTATTCTCTTCAATCCGCTTTTCGCATTTCTGGTACGGGTTTTGCATCTAATTCTGAGGAGACAATGCGGCAATAAAAGGATGCGGACATGAGAGACACGACCGAGGAACAAGAAAAAAGAGAAGTGCAGCGTTTCGATCTCCGACTCCACACTGTGCTTCAAGAACTGGAAAACAGAGCCAATCAAGTGGAGCTGTTTACCCGCGACATTTCATCAGACGGCGCGTATCTGTGTATGGAACACCCGCTGCCGCTTGATACATCGGTGGAACTGACATTTTTCCTGCCGGTTCGACGAAGGATACGGAGCAAGATTCAAACCAACGGACGCGTCATTCGCTCGGAAAAAGAGGGAATGGCGGTTCGTTTTGAAACCAATTACCAGATTCTATCCATCTAGCCGGGGCAACTACAACTACTGCCGACCGACCGGATACGCTTCCAAAATTCCAGTATTATTTCCAGTACTCTTCAAAACAGCGCACTACCGCGAAGAGAGAACAGACATTGACAATGCCTATATGTGGTACTATGTAAAACGGTTGTCCGAATTCTTTGAATTGCTGAATCGCAGTACGAAACCGAAATACGGTGATAAGAGGTGAGCCAAGCCGTGCTCCAGGAATACCCGGAGGAACTTCCCACCGGTTATTACCTGAACAACTTCCAGAGAATCCTCGACTTCGTAGGCAGCCACTATAAAGACATCCTCTCCGCCGATGAGAAGAACTTCTCCCGGGCATTTCGCTCGCTGACTCTGGATGCCCAGCGCCTGTACGTACGCCTGATTTCCCGAAAAGGTCCTCTGTTTCGAAGCGACATGCTGCACTACGCCGAGATATCCAGCACCGAAGCAGCCGCTAATGAGCTTATAAATGCAGGATTCCTCGAGCAGGATGAGCCCTGGGAGCTACCGGAGGTAGTGGCTCTCCTCAGAAAAGCGGAGATCCTGGAACTGATAGCGGATTTCCTCCCGGATTCAGGTCCGGATTCCGGCAGGGATACGCCGGCCCGTGCCTTTAGATCGTGGCGTAAAGAAAGGCTCGTGGAATGGGTCCTCTCCCTGCCCGGGGATATCCGCACATGGATACGGGGACGATTTCATATCTACCGCCCCCAAAGGGAGAGGGAGATCCTGATCTACCGGTTGCTGTTCTTCGGCAATCTCTACCAGGATCTTACCGAGTTCGTGGTAACGGACCTGGGACATGTGCGCTACGAGTCCTACAAGATCAGAAAGAGGGACCGCCTGTTTCATTCCCGGGAGGTGCTGGAACAGACCTTTCGACTGATCGAACTGAACGATGCGTTGTACAACGCCGTAGAAGGTCGATCGGTCGGTGAAATCGACAAGAATGCGCTGATCGAGCTGCTCGAGTACCTGCCGGAAGGCAATGCCGTCTATGAAGATCCGGGTCTGCGGCGGATGCGGGACAACCTGATAAACGCGGTCGCCCGGCACCTGGAGAGGACCGGGGATGACAGCCAGGCCCTGCACCTCTACAGAATGGCCGAGCTGCCGCCCTCCCGGGAACGGCGGGCCCGGATCCTGGAACGGACGGGGCGAATCGAGGAATCCCTCCTGCTGTGCCAGCAAATCCACGCCGATCCCTGGGAGGAGGCGGAGCAGGAGTTCGCCGAACGCACCATCCGCAAGCTTTCCCGGAAACTCGGCCTGGGCGTTCAGAGGGCGCCTCGGTTTCAGGTGTCGCTACACCTGCTCGAGTTGGAGTACGATCCGGCCCTGGGAGTGGAGGAAACGGTGCTTCGTGATTTTCTCAGACGGGGGTTTTCCGGCTATCACGCCGAGAACATCCTCTGGACCGGCCTGTTCGGCCTGGCTTTCTGGGACATCGTGTTCCTGTCACTGCCCGGATGCTTCTTCAACCGCTATCAGCGGGGGCCGAAAGACCTGTTTCGGCCGGAGTTCCGCCGCCGCAGGGCAGAGTTGATCGAGGAGCGGCTGCGCCATATCCGCAGCGCCCCGTCCTGGGTGGAGGAAATGCTCGAGATCTATGACCGCAAGGAGGGAATCGCCAGCGATCTGGTGCACTGGAAGTACCTGCCCCGGCAGTTGGTGGACCGAAGCGTACGCACCATTCCCCGGGAGCATCTGGCGGCCATCTTCGACAAACTCAGCAAGCATCCCGGAGGCAACAAATCCGGATTCCCCGATCTCATCGTTTTTTACCCATCCGGTCGGCGAAAAGCACCGCCCTATGAATTGATAGAGGTCAAGGGGCCGGGGGATCAGCTTCAGACCAATCAGAGGCGCTGGTTGCGATACTTCGCCAGCCACGGAATTCCCTACCGGGTGATCCGGGTGCAGTGGCGGGAATAGGAACAAGATCCCTGGAGACCGGCGAACGCCGTACCCATCTGTCCACAACCGGTCCGAGCAATCCACCGAATACCGTCCAGCCTTTTTTCTTTGATCCTTCTTGACATTTCGCTTTCCCGTTATTATGTTACTTATGATTAAAACAAATGATTAAAACATACAAATAAAGCATTGGGTCAAAACGGTTGTTTAAACACAATCGGGTATACACCCGTGTAAGAACCGAGGAGGGTGACAATGACAGGAAACAGAACAAACGGATTCGGGATTGATCTGTTGTGGCTGGCCCTGGGCTCCGCAGCCTACGCCCTGATCGGTTGGCGCTGGAGCGCACCGGCTGCCGCCTGGATCGCACCGGTTTTCCTGCTCCGTTTCTTCAGGAATCAGGAGAAGTGGTACGTCCCCCTGCTCGCCCTGCCCTGTCTGTATGCAGCTTTTCTGGTGAACATGATTGGCGCCTGGGATCTGCCCCTCCTCGCCCAGTTCGCCCTGCCGGCGATCGTCCCCCTGCCGCTTATTCTGGTGCTCTACGTGGACCGGGCCCTATCACCGCACCTCCCAGCCCTTGGATCGACTCTGGTCTTCCCGGCCGCAACCGTGACCATGGACTACCTGATTGGGTTCACCCCCCTCGGAACCCTTTTCTCCTTCGGCTCCACTCAGTTCACATTCACAACGATCATTCAAACCGCATCGATTACGGGAATTTGGGGAATCTCCTTCCTTGTCGCCTGGTTTGCCTCGGTCTTGAACACCGCGTGGGAGAACGATTTTGATCTGAGATTGGGCGGCATGAGATTGGATAACCGGGGATTGAACGGCCCGGGACTGAACGACCCGGGACTGAACAGCAGCAGACAGAACAGCACCAGACCGGGCAGAAATCCCGCCTGCATGGCAACCAACCCGGCGGTTCTTTTCGCCGCCGCTACACTCCTGGCCCTGGCCTACGGATCGGTGCGTATCGCCACCTCTGCCTCCCGGGAACAGACCGTGAGGGTAGCGGGTATCACCGTCGAACATCCCCGGGACTACTGGGCGCTCCTGGATCTGGGCACTCCCAAGGACGAGGTCGAGCGTTACAGGCAGGAGATGCGCGAAATCGAGGATCGGCTGTTTGAACAGAGCTCCAGGGCTGTGCAGGAGGGAGCCCGGGTTGTGTTCTGGGCGGAGGGCAACGGCGTGGTTCCGGCGGAGGAACTGCAGCGCTTCATCGCCCGATCAAAGGACTTTGCCAAGAAGAACGGCGTCTACTTCGCCCCGGCGATCCTCGAACTGCGCTACGGCACCAGCCTGAACTACAACGAGGTGCTCATGTTCACCCCTGAAGGAGAGCTGGCCTTCACCTACCAGAAGACCAAATCCTGGCTACCCGTGGACTCCGACGGATTGATCAAGACAGTCGAAACGCCCTACGGCACCCTGGCAGCGGCGATCTGCTTCGATTTGGATTTTCCGGCCTTCCTGAGGCAGGCGGCCGGGGCGGGCACCGACATCATGTTGGTTCCCGGCTATGACTCCGAACGCATCCGGCCCTTTCACACTGAGCCGGCTCTGATCCGCGGCGTCGAGGGCGGGTATTCGGTGATCCGCCAGGTGAACGAAGGCACCTCCATGGCAGCCGATGCCAGGGGTACGATTGTAGCCCGCCAGGATTACTTCATGACCCCCGACCGCCTGATGCTTGCCGATGTGCCGACCCGGGGAATCCGCACCCTGTACACCTACCTCGGCGACTGGTTCGCCTGGGCCTCGATCGCCCTGTTCGTGCTGCTGGCGGGCCTGGCCGTTTTTCGGGTAAACCGAAAGCCTCACGCTGCGGAATCCTGATCCGAAGACACAGTTCCCGTAATTCCTGTTGACTAAATCCTCGAAAGGGCATATCTTAAAAAAAGAACGATCGCTCGTTTTTTATTTGTTCATAAAAAGAGCGAGCGCTCACTTTTCTATTTTCACGACGTGGGGTTTTGCTATGGCCAGAATGAAGGATGAGACCAAACGCCAGTCGATCCTGGAATCCTCGAAGATGCTCTTCTCCCAGAAGGGTTTTTTCAACACCTCGATTTCAGACATCGTGCGGGAGACCGGCTTTCCCGTGGGAACGATCTACACCTACTTCAAGAGCAAAGACGAAATCGTCAGGAGCATCGTGGAAGTGGGCTGGCAGCAGTGGTACGAACAGGTGGAGCAGGCCTGTGACTCCGAATCGAGCCCGGAGCACAAGATCCAGATCCTGATCGACCGGTTCATTCCCAAACTGTTCGAGGATCTTGACCTGATCAACATCCTCCTCTCCGAAGCCATCCATTACACGCGCATCGAGGCAAAGCTGGAGAAGCTCACCGATCTGATCTTCTCCCTGGTAAAACCCATCGCCGCCCGCAGCCAGACGCTGCAGGATCTGTCCCGGGGCTCTATGCAAGCGGCGCTTATCATCTTCTTCCTCGGGATTCTGGATGCCGCCAGGCTGGCCCGTAGCAGTTCGATCGGCCTCAAGGAATCCAACATCACCGACTTCATGAAGATGCTCATCGAGAATGTGTTCGGCGTGAAACTCTGACAGGAGAAGGGAATTTCATGAAGCGGCTGGCCAGGATCGTCATTAGACTGAGAATCCCCATCATCATCATCACCGCGGCGCTCACCGGCGTATTCGGCTTCTTCGCCAAAGACATTCGCATTAATCCGGACATCATTGGATATCTGCCCGAGGACGATCCGGTCACCCGGCTGAATACCCACATCAGCGAGACCTACGGAGGCAGCCAGCTGGCCGTGGTAGCCCTGGAGAGCGAAAACGTGTTCAGCCGCCGAACCCTGGAGACGGTCGATCGGCTCACTGAACGGTTTCGGCTCATTGAAGGGGTGCGCTACGTCACCAGCCTGACCAACATCATCGACATCAGGAAGGTGGATGACTGGCTGGAGGTGGGCAAGCTCGTCGATCCGGCCCGCTTTCCCCTGGAGGAACAGGAGCTTCAAAACTTGAGGGCTTACACGCTGGGCAAGGAGATGTACAGGGGACGGCTGGTCTCGGCGGACGGGCGGGCCACGGTGATCGTGTGCAAGCTTCAGGAAAACGCCGACGAACCTCGAGTTGCCTCTGAAATTCGCAAGGCAGTCACCGACAGCCGGCCCGCAGCAAAGGTCTACTTTGCCGGACTGCCCTTCCAGCTCAGCGAGATCAGCAGGCTGGTGATACGGGATCTGATCCGCTTGGTTCCCCTGGCCGCGCTGCTGATCGTCGCCTCCCTGTACGTCGGCCTTCGCTCTGTACGGGGCATGCTACTGCCCCTGCTGTCGGCCCTGATCGCGAGCGTTTGGGTGATCGGAATTATGAGCCTCTGCGGCGTCTCCTTCTCGGTGATCTCCAACATCATCCCCGTGGTCTTGATCGCCGTGGGCAGCGCCTACAGCATCCATGTTGTCAGCAGTTTTTCCGAGATACCGGCAAGGTCCCGGGACCGGGGGCGTCAATCCGAGAGAGCTCTGGCACGGGTAGCCCTGCCCGTTGCTCTGGCCGCTGTGACCACAATAGCTGGATTCACCGCCTTTGTATTCGGCTCCTACCTGGGCATGATCAAAGAGTTTGGCGTCTTCTCGGCACTGGGCATCCTCTTCTCCCTGATCCTGGCCCTCACTTTTGTTCCTTCGGTTCTGAGCCTGCTGCGTGCGCCGGCAAGGAATCGCGGATCAGCCCGGAAGGGCAAAACCTTTCGGCACGATTCGCGGAACACCGGAACCTTCTTCCGAATCGGCCGCTGGCTGATGCGCCGTCACCGAGCCGTGTTCGCCGCCGCCGCGGTGCTGATCGGGATCAGCGTGATCGGCATACCCTTGATTCACAGAGAGGTGGATATCCTCTCCTACTTCAAGAAAGACACCCAGATCCGGATCTCCGAGCAGATGATGCAGCAGCGTTTCGGCGGTTCCACGACGCTGCAGATCCTGGTCAGGGGCAATATCAAGGATCCGCTGATTCTCCACAAGATGAAGGAGATGGAGAGGCTGCTTCGCTCACGAGCCGAGCTGCACAACGTGTACTCGGTGGTCGAGTTGATCGAAGCGATGAATGACGCCATGGTCGACGATCGGTCCATCCCGGAAACCGAAGCCCAAGTAGCCAATCTCTGGTTTCTTCTGGAGGGGGAGGAAAGCCTCTACCAGCTGGTGAATGAAGCCACGGACGAAGCGGTGATCCAGGCAACCCTGGAGTCGATGAACAGCCGCCACATGTCCGAGCTCATCCAGGTTATTCACTCCCGCATCGAAACACTCGAGGAACCCGGAGTTTCCTTCGAACTCGGCGGATCTCTGCTGATCTACAACGCCCTGGACCGGGCCCTGCGTAAGAGCCAGATCCAGAGCCTGCTTGTGGCGGTGGCGCTGATTTTTCTCTGCAATCTGGCCCTGCTGCGGTCCGTTGCCGGAAGCCTGATGGGACTCATCCCGATCGTGTTTACCCTGTTCATCCTGTTCGGCACCATGGGACTCAGCGGGATTCCCCTGGATGTTGTGACCGTACTGCTGGGAAGCATCTCCCTGGGGGTGGGCGTGGACTACTCGATTCACTTCCTCAGTCGCCTGCGGGAGGAGTACCTGCGCAGTGGAGAACGGGAGAGCTCTCTGGTCAACACCCTGACAACCACGGGAAAGGCAATCGCCGTCAACATGGTGACCGTATCCTTCGGCTTCGTATCCCTCGTGTTCGGGACCTTCCTGCCGCTGCGCAGATTCGCCCTGCTGATGCTGGCTACCATGCTCGGCTCCGGTGTCGGAGCGCTGCTGCTGTTGCCCTCGATCATGATGATGAGCCCGCTTGGCATCTTCCGGGTCCTGGTGGAGCGGGTTCGTCTGTTCGGCCGCAGCCTGAAAGCACCCCGGCGGCTGAACCCGGCACCCGTCGCCCCCGATCCCGAACAACGGGACGGCCAAACTGTAAAGAGAGGTACAAACAAATGATGAAGAAAATATTGTTAATCGCTTTGATCGGCGCCGCTCTGCTGCCTTCGCTCGCCTGGAGCCAGGATCTGTCCGCCGCGGAAATCCTGGAACGGGTGGACCGGAATATGAACGGTCCCGAAGACCAGAAGATGGAGGCCACCCTGACTCTGATCGATGAAAGGGGCAACGAAAGAACCCGGGTGATTCAAATGTATCAGAAAGGAGCCGACCGGAGGTTGGCCCGCTTCACCGAACCGGCGGACCAGCGGGGGATCGCCGTTCTAAGTCTGCCCGGGGGCAATATCTACGTCTATCTGCCGGCCTATAAGAAGGTGAAGAGGATCGCCTCCCACGTAAAGAACAGTCGCTTTGCCGGAACGGATTTCAGCTACGAGGACATGGAGGCCAAGAGTTACGCCGATGCCTACGAGGCTTCGTTCCTCAAAACCGAGAGCGAGCATTACGTGCTCGAGATGATTCCCAAGGATCGGGTCAGCGAATACTCGAAACAGGTGATGTGGGTACGAAACGACAACTTTGTGGCGGACAAAATCGAGTTCTACGACAAGGCCGGCAGGCCGTGCAAGCGCCTGAGCAGCAACAACTTCGAGAAGATCAAGGGATACTGGGTGGCCCGGGAGCGGGAAATGGTCGACCTGATCCGAAACCATCGAACCAGGATGGTCGTGCGGGACATCCGCTTCGACGGCGGTCTGTCCGACGATCTTTTCAGCGAACGCCAGCTGTCCCGCTGAGCCCCGTCTCGAGAAAGGAGCGAATTGTGATAAAGGCCCTGAAAACCGCACCGGCCGCCGGGGTAAGGACGGTCCTGTATGCGCTCCCGATCGCGCTGCTCCTTCTGGCTGCAAGCGCCGCGCCTCTGGGTGCCCAGCATGTCCTGGGAGGCTCCCTGTCCGGGGATTACCGTCTGACCGTTGGGGAAGACTTCGATCTGGCGAACACGGTCTTCAACCGCGGACTGTTGAGGCTCAATCTGTACGCCGATCTGAACCCCAACGAGAAGGTGCGCGTTTTCCTGGACAGCTGGCTGACCGCGGCTTGGTACTTTCCGGGGGGCTTCACCGATGCTGTGGTCAACGCAGACAACCCCTTCGACTACGAGGATCTGCTGCCCCTGGAGATCCTCCTGCTGGAGGCTTATGCGGACCTGTACGGATTCCCCCACTCGAGCATGGATGTACGAGCCGGCCGGCAGAGGATCGTCTGGGGGACCGCCGAGCAGGTCAGCGTCATCGACAACCTCAATCCCAGCGACATGGAGGACTTCTGGGATTTCGGGCGCCGGCTGCCCTCCGAGGCGTTGAAGATCTCCTGGTACACCCGGCTGTTCACCCTGGAGGGGGTCTACCTGCTCCTGTTCCGCCCGGCGGTCCTGCCCGAACAGATGTTCGAGAGGATGCAGTCCGCCGTTCCCGATTTGTCCGCACCTCTTGTGCTTACCAGCCTGTTGATGGACTACACCCTTCCCTGCGCCGACCCGTGGGATAACACTACCATGGGGGCACGCCTGTCCCTGTCCCTGCTCGGCTGGGATCTGGGCCTGAGCTACATCTTCGGCCGCCAGGACTTCCCTGCGCCGGCCACGATCACCGGCAGCTTTGACGGCGGGGCACCGAACGTAGAAATCGATATCGACAACAGCTACCCCCGCCTGCACATCGCCGGACTGGATCTGGCGGGAGAGCTGTTCGGCCTGGGCCTCTGGGCCGAAGGGGCGCTGTACTTTCCCGACCACACCGTGGTCACCGACATGACCGAAGTGGGAGGCGGCGTCACCGAGGAGGATGCCGAGCTGTACTTCAAGGCCTGCGCGGGCCTGGACTACACCTTCGCCTTCGGTCCGTATCTCAACCTGCAGTATGTCCATGGGCTGGCTTTCGAGAACAGCCGGGAGGAGCTGCAGGACTACCTCCTGGCCGCGATCGAATGGGAGGTGCTGAACGGTTTTCTGAAGATCGGCCCCCTGGCCGTGGCCCTGGAAGTCGACGACCCGAAGGAACTCGCCAACAGCTGGGCCCTCGTGGTCAACCCGGAGCTGTCCCTCAAGCCCTTCGACTCGGCCGAGATCAGCGCCGGTCTGCGCTGGATCCAAGGGAAAGAGGGCACCACCTTCGGGCTCAATAAAGAGGCAAGCGAGATCTACCTCCAGGGCACCCTCAGCTTCTGAGGCAAAACTATACCGCCCCCGGACTCCTCCGGCCGGAGGGGGTGGCGGGAACAGACAAATACTCTGCAAAAGAATTGAACCTTTCCCGATTCCGTCTATAATGGAGGCGAAACGCAAATACCGGAGCGTACACCATGACGGAAAAGATCGGCGAGTTCCTGCAGCGTATCGGGGTCATGAACCAGCAGCAGGTGCAGGAAATACTCGATGCTCAAAGTTCGGGAGACACCCGGATGTTCGGGGAAATCGCCATCGAGTTCGGATACATAAACGACGAAGTGCTTAAAAAGTATATCGAAGCCAAAACGGCTTGGGACAAGTAGGGGACAACCGGACCCGGACGAGAACGCGCGCCCGGGCCCGGTTACGACTCCGAAGGGGCGCAGGGAGCGGGAAATCCCGGCTGATTTCAGATTTTTCCCGCACCCACGGATCAACTCCCTGCCAGAGAGGGCATCAGCAGGGGCAGAACCCCGTGCAACAGCACGTCCGCGCTGAAGTGCGCCGTCATCGCCGCCAGCAATCCCCTCTTCCAGAACAAGAGACCGAACACGATTCCCGGAATGAGATTCAGCACCAGAACCCGTACAACCATCGGTGGGCCCACAGCCATCATGGCCTGGGCGGCGGGCAGGTGGCTGAGACCGAAGACCAGAGAAGATATGATCACCGCCAGCCAAGCTTTCCACGCTACGGTGGCCTTGCGGCCGAAGAGGGTCAACAGCCAGAGCAATCCATTCAGGAAGAACAGCCGCATCATGATCTCTTCATTGATCCCACCGTAGAGGCTGGACAGCAGTCCCTGCCACCAGAGAGGCGCAGAAGCAGCTCCGGTCAATTCGATCTCGATCCAGCGGAGAAAAAGCAGGTCCGCGCCGAAGATAACCGCACCGGCCAGTACTCCGACAGCGGCCGAGAGAGCAAGAATCCTGCCCGGGCCTGATTTAGGGGAAGTGGGAGTCACCGCAGCCTCGCCGTTGGCAACGTCCGATTTTCGATAAACACGGGATTCGAACAGGGGAGCTCCCAGTCCCGTCTTTCTGCTCAATAGCAGGCCCAGAAAACCCAAGACCGCACTGATAAGAAAAGTCTGCAGAAAGGTTGCCACCATGAACAGCGGCAGGGGCATACCCATACGCTGCTGTACTCCGGCAAACATCGCCGGGGCGGAGGGCATCAACCCAAGCGTGCCGGCAGCGGCAAGAACCAGAAGAAGCGAGTACAGTTTCCAGGGCATACCCGCTTTACTGATGTGTTGTTGTTCCATCGTCAAACCTCCAAGTTTGTTTCTGAGCCTCAAAGGTAGGCTGAAGGAGGAGCGCGGGGAAATCCGGAGTTTCCCTGATTTTGGAAAACAGACGCTTCTAGGGGGTTTCCCTTAGTTGGGAAACTAATCTGCGGATCGATAACGACGCACGATATTGGTCAGCTCCACCCGGTTCCTGCATCCGCACTTGCGGTAGATGTTGTACAGGTGGGTCTCTACGGTCTTCTCTGCCACGAATATGGTGTCGGCGATACCCCGGATGGTTTTTCCTTCACAGACCAGCTTGATTACCTCCGATTCTCTGGGAGTGATGGCAAAGTCTTCGAGAAAATCGGGGTGCAACGGCTTATCGCCCCGTTCGGCCAGATACCCCCTCCTCAAGAATACACCGATCTCGATGATTCCCCAGCCCAGGCAGAGCGCGGCCCGGGGCAGCACATTGATCAGGCTTCCGGCATATCCGAAAAAATAGGGAATGCCCGACAGGCTCAGCGCGCCGAAGGCCACAATGGAAAAACGAACGAACACCCGTAGGTTCTGCGGAACCGGCGTCTGCTCAGACGCTGACAGCGAAAACGATCTGCGGGCCAGATGCGCCCGTATCCCCAGGGCGGCCAGATAGGCGTAGTACAGAATCGTGACGGTCCCGGCCAGCGTGACGGTGATGGATCGCAGAGACAGCAGAACAACGGCACAGTAGAGTCCCGGGGCGACGAGCAGCAGCAACCGCATCAGAGGCGTTGGTCTGCGACCGGCCGTGCGCAGGGCGAGCTCCCCGTACAGATACAGGATTGCCCCCGACACGAAAGTTCGGACGAAACCGAGGATCAGCCGCGCTTCGGGAGAGAGGGGCCGCAGATAGACATCCGCGAAAAACAGATAGGTGAAGGTCAACAACCAGAGATCGAAGACCAGGACGATCAGCAGGTAGATGCCCTGGATTGCCTTGCGGGAGCGAACGTAACGGAACACGCAGATTACCAGGGCGATGCTGAACACAGTGAAGCTGAAGATGCTCAACCAGAGGAGAAATATCGCCATAACATTGGACTCTCTGCGAGATTGGCCCTATGAGAAGGAAAAGTCAAGGTCGAATTGCTACCCTATTCACCAGGGAGCTGTTACAATACGGCGAATGTATCTGTGTCCTGGAATCCAGGGGGGGTATTGGTCCGCACCGCGCGTTGCGGATCCGTAGGGAAATCGTCTGTCCGTCCGGAAAGGAGCAAACCAGTGAGCATCCACATCGAAGCCAAAGCGGGTCAGATCGCTGAAGCGGTTCTGCTTCCCGGTGATCCCCTGCGGGCTCAATTCGTAGCCGAAACCTATCTGGATAATCCGAAGTGCTACAGCCGGGTACGGGGGATGCTCGGCTTCACCGGTACGTACAACGGAAAAAAGGTGTCGGTCCAGGGCACCGGTATGGGAATCCCCTCGATCTCGATCTACGCGCATGAGCTGATCGCCGAGTACGGTGCAAAACGCCTGATCCGCATCGGAACCTGCGGGGCCCTCCAGGAAAACATGAACCTGGGAGAGGTGATAATGGCTCAGGCGGCCTGCACGGACTCAGGCGTAAACCGCATGCGTTTCCGGGGCTGCGACTACGCTCCGGCAGCGAGTTTCGAGCTGCTGCTGAAGGCTCACCAGGTGGCCGGAGAGCGGGGCGTATCCGTGCGAGTCGGCACCGTGCTGACCTGCGACATCTTCTACTCCGACGATCCGGAGTTCTGGAAGATCTGGGCCCGCTACGGAGTGCTGGCTGCGGAAATGGAGACCGCGGCCCTGTATACCCTGGCCGCGGGTCACGCCGTTCAGGGTCTTTCGATCCTCACGGTCAGCGACAGTCTGGTCACCGGGGAAACCGCCAGCAGCGAACAGCGCCAGCACGGCTATACCGACATGATGGAAATCGCCCTGCAGGTCGCAACAGCCTGAGGCGATTCGAACACCGTCTGACCCGATCATGAAGGAATTAACCATAGGGAGGTATTCGCGTTGAGCCACGGCAGAGGAGCGCAGAGAAAGATCGTCTGGCTGATTCTCGATGCTGCCGGGTATGAGATCACCAGGCGCTGCATCGACGCCGGAGTCTGTCCGGCGCTGTCGATAATCCAAAAACAGGGTTTTCTCGGTGCCAGCCGCCCGCCGGAGCCGAACTGCGAGACTCCTCCGGCCCTGCGGGCCCTGTTCTCCGGCTCCCCTCCGGCCGAGAGCGGCATCTGGGGATATCAGATGCCCGACTACGCAGGCAGGCTCGAAAGGGCGGTGAGCGGTTTCGGGGTGCCGATCACTGGGGCAGCGCCGATCTGGGAAGAACTGGAACGCAGAGATCGGAGCTACACCCTGTTCAACGCCGCATTCAGGAAAGATCCGGTTTGGGGCAGGGGCTACAGCGGCTATGACCTGCTTCTGGACTCTTACCGCAACCACCGGCCGTATTCAAACTGGATCCGTATGAACGCCGAGAAGGAGAGTTTCTCTCTGGGAGGAGCCAACCTCCGTATCGAATCCGGAGAGGACGGTGTGTGCCTGCGCCGGGGAAAACGCCCGCTCGCCTCCCTGGCTCCGGGGGAAATTCAGCCGCTGAAGCTGTCGCGCACAACCTCGGCTGTCGGATATTCAAATGGATGGTGCCTGTTCCTCTCCTCCTCCTGCCGCCCGCACCTGCGCATCTCCAGACAGCTGCGATCCGAAGCCGCTCAGCTGGTCCCTTCAGCCATCCACCACGGGAGCCTGTTTCGCTACTCCCGCAGGCACGGGGGTTTGTCGATCGACGAAGAGATGGTGCTATCCGAGTATGTCACTGCGCAGATGGGGGAGTTGGCTCTGGCCGCCATCCGGGATCTCCCCTCAGACCTGACGATCCTGTACTTCTCCCTGCTCGACGAGCTGGGTCACGTGTACCTGGATCAGATCGAAGCCCTCTGGCCGGAAGGCCGAGCCGCGCAGCTGCTACGCCGCTGCTACGGGCTGCTGGATTCCTACATCGCTAAGATCATGGACAGCCTGGGGCGCACCAGCCGCGGGCAGACTAGCCGGGGAGATAACACATTGCTCGTTCTTTCGGCGGATCACGGCCAGGCGCCCTACCGCCGGGTCCTGCACTTCAACGACCTGCTCGCGGAGGTCGGGCTGGTGCGCACCTCGGGAGGCGCGGGAAAACGGTGTTATGACCTGCGACACTCGGTGGCCTACTACCACCCGGCCAACTGCGGCCAGGTGGTGGTAAACCAGCGACAGGCTAAAAAGGCGGGATTGTCCCGGGAGCAGATCGGCGAGCGGGTGCTGAGCTGCCTCCGGCAGGCCAATGAGGGCTTCGGTAGCGAGATCGGCCACCTGTGGGGTGGGGCGAACGACCCCTACCTGCTGTTCCTCTACCCCCGCTCAGATACTCATCTGAGCGGGAGGTACAATCCGGGGGACAATGTCGTTAACGCGGATCTCAAAGGGGGACAGCATCTGTCCCCCCTCTGCCCCACCCCCTGGATGCAGGCCATGCTGGCCCTCTGGTCTCCGGCCGGCCTGCCCTTCGACAAAACGGCGCTCCCGGATCGAAACACCGGGGTCAAAGAGTTCCTGCTGCGCTATCTGCTCGCGCACTAAATGTTCGAGACTTAGGGCGCCGCCTCCTGGTGGATCTTGTTGGCCTCCTCGTCCAGATCCCGGAGGGTCGCGTCGATATCCGCACCGTCCAGTATCTTGTTGAAGGCCGCGGATACCGCATCCCGGACCTCGGAATAACCGGCAAAGGGCGGTTCCGACTTGACGTCGCTTCCCAGCAGCAGATCGTAGGCGATCTTGTAGTTGGGGTTTTTGCCCAGATAGGTGCCCAGCTGATCGGCGGTGGATTTACGCACCGGAAAGTAGTTGGTCGCTTCCACCCACTTGGCCTGGGTTCCCGGCTGGGTGAGGAACTTCACCAGCAGCCAGGCAGCCAGCTGCTGGCTGGGGGTGCTCTTGGGAATGCTCACGCTGGCCCCGTAGATGTCCAGGGCGGGTCTGGCTGTGGTGTGGGGAACCGCAGCCACGCTCCACTCGAAAGGCCCCTGTTCCCCTTTTGCCACTGATTTTGCATAGTAGGGAAGACCCGCGGTGGAGGACATGGTGAACAGCACCTTCCAGTTGGCGAAGTCGTTCTGCTCGCCGTAGCGCTCGGCGATCTTCCGGCTTAAGCCCTCCTCATAGAGCCGCTTCATGAAGGCCATGGAGTCCTTCATCTGTTTGGTGTTGTAGGTGTAGCCGGAGCCGTCGGCTTTAGCCACCTCCCCGCCCCGGGAGATCACCTGGCCAAACACATTCGAAGCCCCCGTGTTGATGGCGTAGCCGTACTGGTTCTCCCCGGGATTTGTCGCCTTCTTGCACATCCGGTAGAACTCGTCCCAGTCCTGCGGCGGCCCGCCGAAGCCCATCTGTTCGAGCCAGTCGGCGTTGTAGTACAACAGCTCCAAGGATCGGTTGGGGGGGAATCCGAGCCTCTCTCCCCCGAACTGGGCGTTCACATCTTGCTGGAGAAAACCCTCGAAGTAATCCGAACGCTCATCCCCAAGACCCCACTCAGGATCGTCGATGTAGTCGTTGATGTCCACCAGCGCCCCGCTGGCCTGGTAAGCCGCCGCTTCATTCTGATAGGCAGCCACCAGATTCGGGACGCTTCCGGCGGCGATGGCCGTGACCATCTTGTTGTACAGGTCGTCGTAGCGCCCGCCGAACTCAGGCGTGACCTTGATGTTCCACTGGTTGGTTTGGTTGAACTCCTCCACCAGCGCCTCCAGGGTCTCCTGCTGGAATCGGGTGAACTGATGCCAGTAGGTGATCTCCACCCCGGTGGGATCCACCCCCGGCAGCACCAACTCCCCGCCCTGGGGGGATCCCCAGCACAGAGCCGCTGCCAACAGCGCTGCTGCGATGAGAACGAATGATCGCTTCATTTTCCTACCTCCTGTTAGGTTTTTATTCCTTTATCCCGCTTCGGGTAATGGCTTCGGTGAACTGTCTCTGGGCGACAAAATACAGGGCAATCACAGGCAACACGGCGATCACCGCCCCGGCCATGCGCAGATGGGTTTCCGGACCGGCCTCGGTGATGAAAACACTCAATCCCACGGTGATCGGTCTCCACCTGGGTGTCTGGGTAACCACCAGGGGCCACTGCAGCTGGTTCCAGGTGTGGATGAAGGAGAGAAACACCACCGTGAAGATCGGCGCTTTGGACAGGGGAATCACGATCGAGATCAGAGAGCGCAGATGGGTGGCACCGTCAATCTTGGCTACCTCGATCAGCTCATTGGGTATCTGGGAGAAGAACTGCCGCAAAAGGAAGATGTGGAAGGCACTGGCCAAAAAAGGGACGGTGAGGGCCGGAAGCCTGTCGATCCAGCCGAGTTTAGCTACGATGACGAAGTTGGGAATCAGTAAAACCGTCTGGGGAATCATCAGAGTGGAGAGAAGGATGGCGAAGATCAGATCCCGGCCGGCAAAGCGCAGCTTGGCAAAGGCGTAGGCGGAGAGGCAGGAGGTAACTACAATGCCTCCGACCGTGACGGCGGTGATGATCACGCTGTTTCGGAAGTACAGGCCAAAGCGGGCCTCCTGCCAGGCGACCCGATAGTTGCTCCACTGAGGAACCCGCGGCCAGAACTTCGGATCGAAGGGAATGGCGCTGGAGCGGGTGATGGTTTCGGCAATGGTCTTGAGAGAGTGGCTCACCATGTACAGAAAGGGAATGATCGAAACGAAGGCACCGACAATCAGCAGCAGGAGCACGATGGCCTTCAGCCAGGGAGAGCGCTCCTTAACCATAGTGTACCCTCTCCCTCATGATACGCCGCTGCACCAAAGTCAGTATCAGGACGATGGCGAACAGCAGCAGGGACATAGCCGCTGCGTAGCCGAATCGGGATTTCCGAAAAAAGGTGAAGAAGATCTGCACACTCATCGGATCCACCTCTCCCCGGGCAGCGGGATGGCGCAGAACGTAGATGTGGGCGAAGGCCTTGAAGGTCCCGATGATGCCAATCAGGGTAAGGAAATAGGTGGTTGGAGTAAGCAACGGCAGGGTGATCCTGAAAAACACGGTAAGCTTTCCCGCCCCGTCGACCTGCGCGGCTTCGTACAACTGTCTGGGGATGTTCGACAAACCGTTGGTGTAGATCAGGGCGTAGTAGCCGATAAAGACCCAACAGTTGAAAAATATGATGGACAGCAGAGCCAAACTCGGCCCATGGGCCCACCCGAGCCAGTAGTTGCCGATCACGCTCTGCGAGGTAGCGGCCATACGCTGCCCCGAGAGCAAAAAGAAGATCCCCTTGGGCTCCAACAGCCACTGTGCAGGCGGCCGGCCGAACAGGGCAAGCACCTGGTTTGCGAAGGACTCCGGTTTCAGTGAAAACAATCGCTCGAAAACCGCCGCTGAGGCCACAGAGGGCACGATGTAGGGCAGCAGAAAGATTACCCGAAAGGCCTGCTTGGCCGGGACCTTCCGGTACAAAAAGGAAGCCAACAGCAGACCCAATGCCAGCTGAATCGGAACGGTTCCCAGGGAGTACCAGATGGTGACCCTCAGGGAGGCGAACATTCCCTCATCCCCCGCTTCGGCAAGGTAGGGCAGGAAGAGCGCGACCGCCGCCGTACCGATCAGCAGGACAATCACTCCCGAGCCGGCCAAAAGCGGCCCCTTTTTTACCCGTGCCTTTCCGATCAGATAGATGGCAACGGCGATGCAGATCAGGGCGGCGACCACCAGCAGAAGATAGAAGGGGCTGCCGAACATCTCCCGATAGTTCGCCAGCCCGATGAACCTGTTCCGCTTGATGCGCCACTTGTGCAGGCTGACATAGATTGTGAAGAAAACGGGAAAGATGCCAAAAACCGTGATAAGAAGTACGGAGGGGAAGATAAACAGATACCCCGTAAGGTTCTCCGAGGCGCTGTTCCTCCTCCTGCCGCTTTTTCGCGGTTGGAGAGAAACCCGATCTCTCAAGAAGGCTTCCTCCTTTTGCACAATACTGTAACTGTAAGCCGTGAAACCCTCTCCGTCAACAAAACGAGTTGACCTTCCAGCTAAGCCGGTTGTACTCTTCACGGGTGAGCAAAGACAAGGATGACAAGATCCAACTTCTCGAAACAATCGGTGTGTTTAACACCCTTGAAACAGTAGAACTGGAGGCGATTGCCGCGAACACCGCCTGGCGTTCGTTCGACAAGGGACAATTCGTCTACTCGAGCGAAGAGGACGGGGCGCCGGGCAGCGGGAGAATCTACGCAGTTCGGCGGGGAGAGGTGCTTATCACCAAGAGGGGTGATGAGCAGCGTGACATCGCTCTGGCAACGTTCGTGAGTGGAGAGAGCTTCGGCGAGCTGTCCCTGTTCGAAGAGGATACAGTCGAAACCTCGGCCCGCTGCGAGGAAGATACAACCCTGCTCATCTTTCCCGGGGAAGGGAAAGCAGATCGAGCCGCCGACCAAAAGGAAGAACTATTCGCTGTCCATCCCCAGATCAAGGCCAAGATCCTCCGTGCCCTGCTGGCGATTGTAGCCCGACGTATTCGCGGAACCAATCGTCTCATCGCAGAGAAGAGCCCCTGGGTTCAAGAGCTGCGCCGGCAGGTGATGATGGACAAGCTCACCGGACTGTACAACGCCGGGTACCTGGAGGAGCAGTTCCCGCGGCTGATGGAAGGCAAACCCCGGGGCACCTGCTTCCTGATGATCAAACCGGATAACCTCAAGAATCTCAACGACAGCTACGGCCATCAGGCCGGAGACCGCACCCTGCAGCTGATGGCCGCCGAGCTCCGTGAGCGGCTGGGCAAGCGGGGCGTTGCGATACGCTACAAGGGGGACGTGTTTTCCGTGATCCTTCCGGAGGCAGGACTGGAAACAGCTCGAGAGCTTGCCGAACAGATACGCGGTGGCATGAGCAAGGTCGATGTGAGCGAGGTGAGCCTTGGTAGCACGGATCCAAGAACAGATTTGGGCATCACGGTGAGTATAGGCGTTGCGGGCTATCCCGATGGAGGCAGCTCCGCGGTCAAATTGATTGAGAGGGCTTACGAGAACCTGTTTACCGCCCGCAATCGCGGAGGGAACCGCATCTGCAGTCAACAGAGAAAATGAAGGAAAAAAACGAATTCTTAAAAAGCGTTCGCATATTCTGCGACCTTACCGGTAAAGAGATCCGGGATCTTCTCGAGTTGCTCCATCCCCGAGAGCTGAGCAAAGGGGAAACTCTCTTCCGACAGGGCGATCCGGGCGGAGAGCTGTTCGTCGTGGAATCCGGTGCCATGGGCATAGCCGTCACCCTGGATGACGGCAAGAAACTGGAAATCGCGAAGTTCAAGAAAGGAGATTTCTTCGGAGAGATGTCCATCTTCGAGGAGGAACCCCGCTCGGCTACCTGCTATGCCAAGATCCGAAGCCGCCTGTTGGCCATGAACGGCGGAGAGTTCTTCCGGTTGGCTCAATCCAGCCCGCTCAGCGCCGGGAAGGTAATGACCCGCATGCTTGCGGTGACCCGGCGACGGCTGGAGGATACGGGAGGCTTCCTCTCCGATATGGTCCAATGGGGTGAGGATGCCCGCCGCCGGGCCGTCACCGATCCCCTGACGGGGTTGTACAACCGGCGTTATCTGGAAGAGGCTCTGGAAGAATACTTCATGAAAGCCCGGGCCGGATCGAAGCCGCTGTCCCTGGTGATGCTGGACCTGGATCACTTCCGGAAGATCAACGAGAAGTACTCGGAAAAGATCGGAGACCGGGTGATCACGGCCGCCGCGGAGGTCTTCCTCCGCTTCCTCAGATCGACGGACGTGGCGGCCCGCTACGGCGGGGACGAGTTCACCTTCATCCTTCCGGACACAGATGAAGCCACGGCCCGTTCGATCATGGAGAGCATTCGCCGATCGGTCGAGGAATCGGATCTGCTCGGCAAGGTGATGGCGGACAGAAAGGGTAAATCGAAAAAACCGTCCCTGCCCAAGGTCACGACCAGCCAGGGGCTGGCCTGTTTCCCCGAACACGCCTCAGACCCAAAAGCCCTGAGGGAGGCCGCCGATGGCGCCCTGTACCGGGCCAAGGAGTCCGGCCGCAATCGTGTGGTCACGGCGCAGTCCGACTAATCACCTGTCGATCTTCAGATCCGTCCTTCGATCCGCCCTACCCTATAGGCCCAGGTAGGCCCTGCGGATCAGCTCGGCATCCAGGAGCTGTTCGCCTTGTCCCTCCAGGACGATTCTCCCGGTCTGCAGCACGTAGGCGTAGTCAGCTACATGCAGGGAACGTTCCACGTTCTGTTCGACCAGCAGGATCGTGGTGCCCTGTTCCCGGATCTGTTGAAGAACCTCGAAGATCAGGTTGATATAGGAGGGCATTACTCCAAGAGAGGGTTCGTCCAGCATCAACAGACCGGGCCGGGACATCAAACCCCGGGCGATGGAGAGGATCTGCTGTTCGCCGCCGCTCAGGGTTCCGCTGACCTGAACCCTGCGCTCCCGGAGAATTGGGAACAATTCGTAGATCCACTCCCGGGCCTCCTCGACGGCCCGGCGATTTTTCACGGCAAAGGCACCGAGCATGAGGTTCTCCTGAACCGAAAGCTTGGTAAACAGCCCCCTCCCCTCCGGAACCAGGGAAATGCCCTTTCGGGAGATGGTGTGAGCGGGAAGACCGGAGATCTTCTCGTTCTTGTAGAGAATCTCCCCTTCCGCCGCCTGCTCGTGGCCCATGATGGTTCGCAGAATGGAGGACTTGCCGGCGCCGTTGGACCCGACTATGGAGGTGATGGAGCGCTCGCCGACCTTCAAAGAAACGCCGTGCAACGCGGGTACGGCTCCGTATCGGACCAAAAGATCCCTGACCTCAAGCATTGTCGATCTCCCCGCCGAGGTAGGCTTTGACCACCGCCGGATCCTTCACCACGGCCTCAGGGGATTCGTCGGCGATCTTTCTCCCCTGATCCAACACGATGACCCGCCCGCTGACGGCCATGACCGCCTCCAACACGTGCTCGATCAGGATAATCGTGATCCCTTCACCGTTGATTCGGCGTACCAATCCCAAAGCCTCCCGGACTTCGTTCACGGTAAGACCCGCCATGGTCTCATCCAGCATGAGCAGGCTGGGCTCGGTGGCCAGGGCGCGACCGATCTCCAGACGCTTCAGCTCTGCCAGGGTCAGATCCGAGGCGGTGGAATCCCGTCGATCCGCAAGTCCCACCCGCTCCAGAATGGCTTCGGCTCTCTGCAGGGCATCGTGGTAACTGTCGTGACGCACCAGGTAACCTACTGCCACGTTCTCAATGGCCGTCATGGCCCGCAGCGGCTCGGTTTCCTGGAACACCAGAGCCAGTCCGAGATGACAGATCCGATGGGCCGGAAGCGATGTAATGTCCTGTCCGCGAAAGCGTACTCGCCCGCTGTCCGGTTTCCTGGTAGAACCCTTGGGCCGAACCCCGCAGATCATCTTGAAGAGAGTGGATTTTCCCGCTCCGTTCGGACCGATGATCGAGACGATGTCTCCCTCGGCAACGGAAAAGGTGATGTTCCGGTTGGCCACGACACCGCCGAAATGCTTGGACAGGTCTTCGACCTGGAGAATCGTTTCGCTCATGTTGCCCGCCCCAAGCGTATTCGCAGCCGCTCGATTCCACGCCTCACAGCTGAAAGGATGCCCCGGGGCAGGAAGATCACCAGCGCTACGATGATCGCTCCCAGAATCGCCTTGTGCACGAATGGGAACCGGGCCCACAGAGTTTCAGACAGCAGCATGAACACCACCGGCCCGATGACCGGCCCGAGCACGGTCCCCAAGCCTCCGAAAACGGTCATCATGATGGTGTTGAGGGTAATGCCGATATCGAAGGCGGTCTTGGGATCGATAAAAGCCACGTTGAGGATGTAGATTCCGCCGGCCCAAGCGGGAAAGACAGCGGAGAGGATAAAGGCCTGAGTTTTTCTGCGCGTTGTATCGATTCCCAGGGATCCCGCGGCCAGCTCGTTGTTCTTGATGGCCATCAGGGACTTGAGGAACTTCGTATCCTGCAGCACGTAGGTCAGCAGTACCACGATCGTGGCCAGGGCTGTCATCAGCAAGAAAGCCAGGTTGGGGTGGACCAACGGCCGCAGGTAGATGCCGCCGCCTCCCCCGGTCAGGCCGCGGAGGTAGCCCACCAGGATCTTAACGGTTTCCGCCAGGGCCAGCATGGAGATGGCGAAGTACACCTCGGAGAGCTTGAGAATCGGGTAGCTGATCAATGCGGCGAAAACACCGGTCAGGATTCCACTGGAGAGCAGGGCCAAGGGCCAGGGAAAATTCAGCTTCACGATCAATACAGCTGTGATGTAGGCACCTAGCCCCCAGAAGGCCACGTGCCCGAAGGACACATAGCCGGTTATTCCCGAGATGATGTTCCAGCTCGAGCAGAGTACCACGTACATGGCGATAGCCAGAAACAGCGACTGGTAATAGGGCGAACCTATGAAATAGAACAACACGGTTGCCGCTGCGAACAGGACAATCAGGATCCGCCAGGACCAGCCGAGCCGGCCGAGATTGCGCAGGATGTCCTTGATCATCAACGCTCTCCCATGATGCCTCGCGGCCGTATGAGCAGGGTGGCGATGATCACCACGAAGGCCACGGCCGACGAAACTTGAGCATCCAGCACGAATGCGAACACCTGCTCCACCACGCCGATGATCAAAGCCCCGATCAGAGCCCCCAGGAAGTTGCCCATACCGCCCAGAACCGTCACGGCAAAGGCTTTGAGGATGAAATGCTGACCCACCAGCGGATTGAAGGCGAAGATCGTGCTGGCCAGGCTTCCCGCCGAGGCGCCCAAAACCGTGCCTATCCCGAAAACCAGCAGGTAGATCAGATTGGCGTTGATGCCGCATTGTTCGGCGATCTCCCTGTCGTAGGAAACAGCCCGAATGGCGGTTCCCAGCCGCGTCTTCTGCAGGAACAGGTACATCCCCAGAGAGATGGTGACCGCCACCGCCCCGGCAATCAGACGCGGCTTGGAGATCAGTACCTCACCGATCTGATAACTCCCCGTCACGTACTCCACGATGCGCATCTCCCCGGACCAGACAAGCACGCTAATATTGATGATCAAGATCGACACGCCGAAGGTCAGGAGCATGGACATCAGCTCCGGTGCATTCACGATCTTGCGCACGACCAGCAGATAGAGTGCGGCTCCAAAGAGGAAAAACACAGGTGCCAAAATGGGAATCGCCAGCAGGGGAATACCGCCCAGAGCCCCGAACAGGTAGTAGGTGGCAAAACAGCCGAGCATGAGGAACTCCCCGTGAGCAAGGTTCACGATCCGCATCACCCCCCAGATCAGTGTCAGTCCCCCGGCCAACAGTGCATAGAGCGAGCCCATGATCAACCCGCTGATCAGGATGCTCAAGAAATCACCCATGGTGCTCCTCTCCACGAAGCGCGAGAGATACCACTCGCTCGCGCCCGTTAGTGAATACGAGAATAGAACGCGGACGCCGGTTTTGAAGCCCAGCGCCCGCGGTTGGCAGTGTTGCTTCTGTTCCTATCTTCTGTTCCAGGGCGGGGCCGGGAAGATCAGCTGTCCGTCGGCATCTTCCTCGGGCCAGACGACCACCCGTTTGCCGTTCTGGATCTGGATCACGAACAGCTCCTTGCCCTTCTGGGCGCCGGTCTCGGGGTCTACGTTGTAGGTGCCGAAAACCGTTACCGTCTCCAGCTCGCGCAGCGCCCTGGCGATCTTCTCATCGTCCAGCTCACCGACCTGCTCCACAGCGGTCTGCAGGACCTGGCAGATTCCGTACGCGGTGGCTACGTCTTCCACCGGCTCTTCGCCGTATTCGGCCATGTAGCCGTCGTAGAAGCGCTGGAATCCGGGCAGGTGGGTAAAAGTCGGCTCCCATTCCGTGGTACCCAGCACGTACTCCGAATCTGCACCCAGGACCCGTACGAACTCCGGATCCACCGGCGCGATTGTGAAGTAGTAGGCTTTCGCGTTCAAACCCACTTCCTTGCTCTGGCGGATCAGCTGAACCGCGTCCTCGCCTCCGGTGCCGCCGACCAGCATATCCGGGTCGGTCGCCCTGATCTTCGTGAGAACCGCCGTGAAGTCCGTGGTATCGGCGGCGTAGGTCTCCCGGGTGGTCAGGGTCAAACCGAGCTCCTTGATGTTGGTCACCGCCGCATCCCCGAAGCCGGTTACGTAGGTGAGATCGCCATTGGCAACGGCGACGGAGTCGATCTTGTCGGCCAGCATGCGGATGGCCACGCCGACGTAGTCGTAGCTGGAGGGCAGAAGACCGTTTACGGTCTTGTACCCTCGGTCCCAGATGGCATCCAGGGTGGCGCCGCCGGTCACGATCGGCTTGCCGTAGCGTTCGGCAACGGTGGTCGCCGGCATGGTCATGTCGTCGCTCCAAGGAGCCAGCAGCACGTCGACTTTGTCCTCGGTAATCAGTTTCTCGTACAGCCGTGCGGTGGTGGTGGGGTCGGACTGGTCATCATAGATGAGGAGCTCCACGGGCCGTCCCAAAATACCTCCGTCTTCGTTCACGTGCTTCTCCCAGAGCAGATAGCCCTGGTTGTTGTACACGCCGGCATCCGCACCCCATCCGGTAAGCGGTAATGCACCGCCGAAAACAATGGGCTGGTCAGCCGCCGGAGGTTCGCCTTCTCCACCCGCGAAGCTCACACCTGCTGCCAGCAGCAGCACGGCCATCAGAGCTAGTACTTGTAGAGAACTTTTCATCTGGTCCCCCTTTGAGATGGTTTTTTCCCGAGACAGCCAGCGTCTCGGTATGCGTTTCAACGGCATCCCTGCGCCCTATCGGCAGGCGCCAGTGAAAGCCGAAAAAGCATACGAAAAAATACGCCCTCGACTATACGCCCATCTCTGCTATCAGCTGCTGCGTTGTGAGAACCCGTCCGTACTTCATGGCAATGCGCCGCAGGGAGTTCTCGAGGAACTCCTTGTCGAAATAGCCGATGGCATCGGATACGATGAAGTTCCGGTACTGCCTGTCAAATGCTCCGGTTACCGTATCGTCGATGCAGAACGGGGCGGCACAACCGACGATAATCAACTGTTCGGCATGCCTGGCCTGCAGCACCGTGTGCAGATTTGTTTCAAAGAAACCTCCGTAGCTGTACTTCTCGACGATCGCCTCCCCCTCCCCGGGATACAGCTCATCGATAATATCGTGTCCTTCCGCTTCCTTTTGGATTTCCTCGTAGTAACGACGGCAGTTTTTCCAGCATGCCTTGTCCGGCGGGTGGAGCGGCTTCGACCATGTCCAGATGAGCGTCTCCTCCGGACCTGCGGTAAATTTGAGAAACACAACGGGCATTCGGGCTTTTCTGCACGCCTGCAGCACCTTTTGGACATTGGGTATAGCTTCGTTGCAACCCTGCAGGAAAAAAGGCGCGCCTTTTCGAACAAAGTCGTTCTGCATATCCACAACAACCAGGGCTGCCCTTTTGGGATCAAGGGAAAAGGGAACCTCTGTTTCAGCCATCCAGTCACCTCCTTAAGTTGCACTTACGTTCGAGAACAGAGAACCGTACCGTTTTACTCAATTATAGATTGTCGGCGGGTAGATGGCAACAGCTTCAAGCGCCTATCCAGCAATGCCGCTCTCTTCGGGCCAGCCCCTCGGCGGCATCGAGCAACAGCCGGGAAGCTTCCGAGGCGAAGGCAGTCGACACCGTCTCATACAGCCGGTCCGCCAACGGCTCGTCGCAGTCACTGTTGTGGGGCAGGTATCCGAGCCAGCCGTTGAAAAGACCGGCAATCAATGCAATACGATCGGGAAAACGGTTCTGCCAATCGAAGGCGACATTGAGCAGTACCTCCATCGGAGCTCCTAGTATGGCAACCGCTTTGAAATCCAGGATCTTTATCGGACAGCGCACCTCACCTTTCGGCGAGTCGATCGACTTCCCGCCGTCCTGGTAGGTGTTCAAAAAGGAACAGTAGGCAAACAGCTTGGCAACCCGGGCTCGGATTTCCTCTTCTCCGAGGGCCTTCCTCTCAGCCTGCCGTTTGACCAGCGCGTTGATCGTCCAGTCTTCCGGTACATCCTCGGGCGGGACTCCCAGGAACAAGGCAAACTCTCTCTTCCACTCATCGATCCTCTTGCGCACCTGATCCGGGGACAGGCCGCCGTAGCGCAGGGGCAGAGATAAGACAAGTTCACGGCAGGAGACATCGGTCAGGGTGGCTGCAATCTCGTGCTGTAGTCCGCAACGAAGCGTTCCAATCATCCCTTCGGACAGCTTGTCCATGATTTCAAAGGAAGAACCGACGGCCTGATCGGGATCCGCCATATCCAACGCGCCTCGGCTCACGGGATCCACATCTCCCTCCGCGCCCTGGATAAACATCACCGGAACGCCGAGGCCGCTCTGCAGCCGGCTGCGTACCGGGCCGAGCCAATCGGCACTGATCTGGTAGTTGTCCACACCCAGCACGGTCAGATGGCATGAGTAGTGAAACAGCAGGCCCCGTTCCCTGCCCGACTCATCGATCAGAGACATCATCAGCACCCGCCGGTCGATAGACTTCCGCACATCACGCCGGTTCACCCCCAGATCACTCTCGGCACTGCGTACCTCGATAGTCGAAGGACGGGCCTGCTCACGGGCGCCCTGCACGGCGTTGCTGCAGGCTTCGATGAGCAGACTGTAGTATCTCTTGGCCCAGGGCTCGGAGCTTGCACTGATGTGATGAACATCCGGTGCGGAATGGGTGTGGGTGGTCGATATGAATATGCGATCGGCGGGAATGCCGATACGGCTCGCCAGGGCTCGGGCGAGATCGCCGGCGGAAACGACGCTGAACAGACACAGATCCAGGACGATCCAGACCCAGGGCTGTTGCCCGCTTGATTCCATCCACCAGGCGTAGGCGTACAGCGAATCGTGGATTCCTTCCGAGTCATGCGTGCGATCGCCGTAACCCAATAACGGCACGCTCTCCTGCGGAGTAATCTCTTGGTAGAAGACTCCGGTGGTAATCATGTTCTCCCTCGCGGTACAGATCCTGCTCCGTTAGACTCAACTCTTCCAGGATCCCGGCTTTGAGACAGTATACCTGCTTATTTCCGGCAGGTCGAACAGAGAGATTGGCGGCTGCGGCATTGCCATCCAGACCTGCTCTTGCCCGGATCGCGATCGTGTAGCCGGGTGAAAAACGTGGCGATCTGTGATAGGAGCTATGACGAAGGACATAAGGGATGTTGAAGTTGTACATCTTCAATATGGGCGGGGTCGTCAGTTTAAATACGGACGTGAGCGAGCAAATCTCCGCACGCCTCGGACTCGACACCGGGAACCTGTGGGAACTCATGCGGGAGGAAATCGTGAGCCTCATGGCCGGTTCGATCACGGCAACGGAGTTCTAGCGGCAATTCTCCTCGAAGAGAGACCTCCAGGTTGATGAGGATCTCTGGGCGCTAACCTTTCAGCCGCGCCCCAACCGGGAGGCTATCGAGACGATCCATGCGCTCAAGACAGAAGCCCGGGTCGGGGTCGGGACCAACACGATACAGCCTCACTACCAGGTTCACTCGAAGAACGGAGACTACGACATCTTCGACCGGGTGTACGCCTCCCATCAGATCGGTCTGGTCAAGCCCGATCCCGCTTTCTACACCTACATCCTCAACAGTGA
>CAZFMD010000012.1:17931-30681 GCA_964520025.1 uncultured Spirochaetaceae bacterium | reverse complement strand
AGGATTTTTTTGCGGTTTCCACAATAATCCTCTATCATTGGGGCGAGGAGGAGATCTATGCCGGCTAGCAAGTTGAAAGAGTTTCTCGACAAGCACAAGATCAAGTATGTCTCGATCCGCCACTCCACGGCGTACACGGCTCAGGAGATAGCGGCCTCGGCACATGTGAAGGGGCGGAACATGGCCAAGACCGTTATCGTAAAGATCGACGGTAAGATCGCCATGGCCGTGCTTCCCGCCAAGTACCAGATCGATCTGAACAGCCTAAAGACCTCGTGCAAGGCATCCAAAGTGGAACTGGCCCGGGAGGAGGAGTTCTCCCATCTATTCTCCGGCTGTGAGACCGGGGCGATGCCGCCTTTCGGTAAAATCTACGGTATTCCCGTGTATGCCGACGAAACGTTGAAAAAGGACGATGAGATCGCCTTCAACGCCTGCTCCCACACCGAGTTGATCCAGGTCCGCTACAAGGATTTCGAGAAATTGGGGAAACCCAAGTTCTGCAAGTTTTCCGTGCTGATCTAGGGCCGTACTGGGGGAAGGAGGTTTTTGCTATCCGTTCGGTTTACCGCAGAATCGGGCAATAGCCGCGCTGCTCGATCTTCGCTATACTCCTGAAGCATGAAAGACAACAAAGACTGGCGCAAGATTGCAGAATTGGGAAAGCTCGGCAGCGTGGAGAAACCCGCGGGGATTTTCCGCACCACCCTTTCCTTCAATGAGCAGAGCATGCTCTGCCATTTCAAGCTGACCCGAGGGTCGGCTGTTCCTCTTCATAACCACGAAGCCGTGCAGCACGGCTTCGTGCTCAGCGGCAAAGTGCGCTTCCTGTTGAACGACGGGAAGAGCTTCATCGCAACGTCCGGATCGAGCTACGCCTTCGACCCCTGGGAGCACCACGGAGCGGAGGCGATAGAGGACAGTGAGGTACTGGAATTTTTCACTCCCATGCGACCCGAGTACGTAGACAACTAGAACGCATCAAAGAGAAATCGGGGAGAGAACTATGAAACGAGTGGCTATCGGCTGCGATCCCAATGCGGCCGGGCTCAAACAGATCATCAAGGAGCATCTGCAGGAGCTGGGCTGGGAAACCGAGGATTACGGCAGCGATGACACGGTCTACGCAAATGTTGCGATCCGGGTTGCCGAAGCGGTAGCCCGGGGGGATCACGAGCGGGGCATCCTGATCTGCGGTACGGGAATCGGCGTGTCCATAGCGGCCAACAAGGTGGCCGGGGCATACGCGGCGCTGTGTTCCGATGCCTATTCGGCCGAACGGGCGCGCAAGAGCAATAATGCCAATATCATGACCATGGGATCCCAGGTGATCGGATCGCAGCTCGCTAAAACCCTGGTTACGATCTGGATGAGCTCCGAGTACACCCCCGGAGGGCGTTCGGAACCCAAGGTCCGGCGTATCGTGGAGTATGATCGAGGCCGCACCGCCGCCGGCTCTGCGACCGGCCCTGGCTCGGCTGAACAATCCTGAAGCATGTCTATGAATCAGTCGGACAGATACTACCTGAGCTACAGGCAGATTCATGAAACCGTAAAGCAGTTGGCCCGCCGGATCGAGGCTGCGGGCTTCGATCCGGACGTGGTCGTTGCCATCGGAACGGGGGGCTTCATTCCCGCCCGGATCCTGAAGACCTTCATCAATCGGCCGGTGTACGCCGTCGGCATCTCCTACTACGGACTCGATAATGTTCCCAAAGCCACTCCCCAGACGATCCAGTGGATCGATGAGGTGGAGCGTAAGCTGGCGGGCAAGCGGGTGCTGCTGGTGGATGAGGTCGACGATTCACGAGTGACCCTGGAGTACTGCCTGAAGGAGTTGCTTCGTCACAAGCCGAAAGAGATCGCCGTGGTTGTGCTCCACAACAAGAACAAGGAGAAACGGGGAACTCTTCCCCAAGAGATCCGTCACTACTTCGTAGGACGGGAGATGGAGGATCGTTGGATCTGCTACCCCTGGGACGCCGAGGACATTGACTCTCACGAAAATCAGGCCAAAGCGACTCTGTGACGGTAGTGCAGCAGTAAATCCAGGAAACCCCTGTCCACCAGGGGATCACGCGTAAAGCGAAACAGGTGAGAGCGGCATCCGCAGTCCGAGCAGCCGAAACCCGGTACGGCTTCCTCGGCAAGGGTTGCCACCTCCCGGGCCAATGCGCATTCCAGATCATGGCGGCTGCGAATAGGCAGGCCGGTGATATCTGCGGGTCTTACACAGGCCAGCAGATGATCGATATGCCAGTGAAGTTTTTTTCTCCTGCGCCGATGCCGGGCGATCCTGGCACTCAAGTTCTTCCTACCTGAACCTGCATAGACGTACCAGCCGGGCATGAGCAGGATCTCCCCCAGAGATCCCGCTGCAAACCGAGTTTGCCCAGACACCTTGATGATCAGCAGATACGCCCCGCTGTCCTCCAGGACCGCGGCGGCCGCCGTCAGATCGACAGGCACATCCGGGCTCGCCACGGTTGACCGGCCGTTCTCTGCGGTTCGGATGGATACCGCACGCATCCAGATCTTTTCCCGCAGGCTGAGGAGCTTGCTCGTGAAGGCTGGATCCGTATGGAGGTTGGGAACCAGGCGACGGGCCCGGGGATTCATCAGCAGGAACAGAATCCCCGCAGCTCGCCCCTGTGCAGCCAGGGACTCCAGTTCCTCCAGATGCTTCAAGCCTCGGAGCGTGGGGGCATCGGGAAACATGGCGGTCCCTTCGGCCACAAGCGTACAGGCCTTGACCTCCAGGAACAGCTGCCCGGCTGTGGGCAGAGACGAGGCGCGTCTGCGCGCCTGCTCGTCCAGCTCAATCAGGAAGTCCAGACGTGAATTCCCCATCGTGATCTCCCGGCGCGATGATCGGGCGTCGGGAAACAACAGGGGCAGTACGATTCGCTCGGCCAGATCGTTGGCCCGGGCCGAGGCCAGGGGAACGAGGATCCCCCGGTGCCGGGCGGCAACCAGGGAATACTTCAGCGGCCGCTTTCCGGTCCCCCGATGGTCCGCACGACCGGACCGTTTTTGCAGCAGCAGCGGTGTTCCCGGCAGGAGGATCTCCAGCATGCGTCCGGGATTGGGGCAGTGGGCCTCGACCACGGTGCCTTCCAGATTGCAACGAACGAGGAAACGATTGGGACGTTCGACAAAGGTGGCTTCGTGGATACCACGGGAGCGGTCGAACAGCTTGCAGCCGGGATCGGTCAACGGGTGGCTTTGACCCCTCCTCCGGCCATGGCTCTCTTGACCTCCGCCTCCACCGCGGCCTGGTTGACCATGGTGATGTCCCCGGGAACCTCCTGAACCAGCATCCCGTGAGCCGCGCCCCAGTTGACCGCGGTTTCCAGATCCTTTCCCTTGAGCAGGGCGGCGAGCACCCCGGAGGCGAAGGAATCTCCTCCGCCGGTTCGGTCCCGAATCGGGACATTCTCCCGAACAGGAGCGACGTGCCACTCATCGGCCTTCGTGTCGTAGAGCACCGCAGCCCAGCTGACCAGGTCGGCGTTGTGGGCGCCTCGCCATTGGGTGCCGATCAGGCTGAGATTGGGAAAATCGGCGGCCACTTTTCGGATCGTCTCCTGGTAGGCGGGAAGCCATTCGGCGAATCCGGCGCCCTTTTTCGACCGGGTATCGTAGCCCAGGGCATCGGAGAGATCCGAGTCATTGCCTACCAGGAAACCCAGGTAGGGGGCCAGCTTCTGGTTGATGGCTCGGGCCTTGCTCTTGTCCGGTTCCACCTTTGAGCGGTAGTTGAGGTCCGCGGAGACAAAGGTCCCGTGCTCAGCGGCTTTCCGGGCCGCCTCGATGGCCAGCTCCGCGGTCCGGGGGCCGATGAGGGTCAAGATGCCGCCGGTGTTGAACACTCGTACGCCCTCGGTGGCGAACAGGGCATCGAAATCGAAATCCCCGGGCTGCAGCCGGGTTGCCGGGCTGTGGGCCCGGTAGTAGGTGGTGTTGGAGGGAATCACACCGGAGCCGTTGTAGGTGAAGTTGATCCCGTTGTGCAGGTCCCCCTTCTTGTTGGTGGAGGTGCGGCTTCCGTCGCTGTCCGTATTCCACCAGAGGATTTTGCTCACGTCCACCCCGGCCTCCCGCATTTGGTTGCGGATATTCTCCCCGATCGGATCATCCACCAGTGCGGTGAGCACGGCGCTGCGCAGGCCGAAGGTGTAGGCCAGGCCGCAGGCCACGTTGGTCTCCCCGCCCCCCTGAAAGACCCGGAGATTGTCCCGCATCCGGGCGGTGGGCACATCCCGGGGGTCGATGCGCAGCATCACCTCTCCCATGGATACGCCGTCGTATCTGCAGGAATCCCGGTCCTTGATCTCCCTGTAACCGACTACTTTCGCCATAGCTATCTCCTCCCTCACTTTTACGTGAGAACTGTCGGATGGTATGTCTTCACAATATTCGAATCCGCTCGGCATATCAATATTACGATTTTTGTTGACGATCCATGAAAACATTCATATGTTAATGACTGACTGTTCAGTCATTAACATCGGGTGGTGATGCGTATGTCCGGAAAGAGCCAAAAAGCGGAAAAGAAGAGGCAGATCCTTCAGGCGTCCCTGGAGGTTTTTGCGCAAAAAGGGTACGGTCCGACGGTCCTGGATGATGTAGCTGCCAACGCCAATATCGCCAAAGGCACTCTGTATCTGTACTTCAAGGACAAAGAGGATCTGTACATCAACACGGTGCTACACTTCTTCGAGCTGCTCGAAGCGGAGATACGCGACAATCTGCTTTCGGACATGAATCCCGCGGAGATGCTGCGCAGCGTGGCGGCCAGCCAGCTGAGGTTCTTTTTCCGTCATAAGGACTACATCAGGTTTTCCATGACCTCTCTCAATTCCGGTTCAACAGCTTTCAGGAAAAAGTTGCACGAGCCGATGCAAGCCCGCATGCACAAACAGTTCGATTCGCTCACCCATATCTTTGAACAGGGCAAATCCGATGGGATGTTTCGCTCGGATATCCCTACCGAGGATATGATTCACGCCTATGTGGGCATGTTGAACGAAGCCGCCCGCACGGCCTGTATGTTCGCGGCGCAGCGGGATATCGATGTGGGGCAAACGATCGACCGAATCATGCGTATTCTCACTGAAGGAATCGCCCTATCCAAGGAGGAATCCCGAACATGAAGTTCCCGAAAGTACTCGCCGGAGCCCTGCTCCTCGTCCTAACCGTGGGATTCGTCTCTGCAGAAACCCTCAGTCTGACCCTGGATCAGGCCATCGAGCTGGGACTGGAGAACAGCCTGGCGGTCAGATCCAGAAAAAACGCCCTGGAATCGGCCCAGGCAAGTTTGGCCGGAACCAAGGCTTCGATCTATCCCAGCCTGTCCGCCTCCGCCGGCTGGATGCACCTGTTTGAGCAGCCGGAGACACCGACAGTGCCTCCGTTTCCCGCCGCGCCCCAGGATCCGGTCTCGGTTTCCGTCGATCTGGGCCAGACCATCTACACCTTCGGTAAGGTGAAAGGTGGTCTGAAGCTGGCCCAGGAGGCGGTCGGCAGCGCTTCTCTGGACCTGGAGGAGGAGCAAAGGGTCACGGTGGTCCAGATCAAGAATGCCTTCTACGGCTATCTCCTGGCCCGGGAGGTGCAGCGGATCAACCGGGAAACCCTGGCGAGCAAGAGGGAGGCCTTCGAGGTGGCCCGGGAGCGCTACGACGCCGGGTTGATCTCGGATTTCGAGGTGCTCAACGCCGAATCGGATCTGGAGAGCTTCAAGTCGACCGTGATCTCCTCTGACAACGGCGTGCTCATGGCTGTGCTGGGCCTCAAGAATGTGCTTGGAATCGATGAGGGCACGGAGCTGGAACCGGTTGGGGATCTTCAACCGATTGCGGCTGACATCGATCGGGAGCAGCTGATCGCCCTGGCTCTGTCGCAGAAGTACGATCTGCGCAGCCTGCAGAAGGGGATCGAGATCATGGAAATACAGAGGGAGCTGGACTTGAGTCTTCGCCGTCCCACGATTTCCGGCTGGTTCAACTACACCCTGTCCAGCGGTATGGATGCTGAAGGAAAGAACGACTACTTCACCTGGGATGCCTGGAGCCACGATTGGAAGGCGGGAGTGAGGGTGGACATCCCCATCTCCGGCTACTTCCCGTGGAGCAAAGAGACCGCTGACCTGGAGCGCGCCCAGGTTGATATCCAGGGGATGCGTATCGGTCTGAAGACCGCGGCCAGCGGTATCCGCCTGGCCGTGGAGAGCGCTGTTCTCAAAATCGCCGAGGAGCAGGCAAAGATCGATTCCGGTCGGAAGAGCGTCGCCCTGGCCGAGAGATTGTACGAATCCGCTTTGGACCAGTATGAGGGCGGCTATATCTCCAGCATGGATCTGAAGGATACCCAGCTGGCGTTGAACGGAGCGCGCCTGGCCTATACCCAGGCTATTTACAGCTACAATCTCAACGTGCTGGAACTGATGGACGCCGTGGGTGTGTCCGAACTGCGTTAGTAAACAGGTAGGGAGTAAAGAATGAAGAAAGGTGTCAGGATAACGATCATTTTGGTGGGAATCGTGGTGGTGCTCGGGGTGGGCGGGTATTTTGCCGCTCCGCGTCTCAAGGCAATTATGGAAGAGGGCGGATTTCCCGCAGGTCCCCGGGGGCTGATGGGTGGCGCCGGGATGGAGGCAGGGGAAGAGCAGGAGGCGTTCTCCGTCCCCGTGGCCGTGACCCGGGCCAGGGTGCAGCCGATGCAGGAAACCCTGATTCTCTACGGCACCGTGTTTCCGCAGAACGAGGTGAATATATTCGCCACGGTCACGGGAAAGGTCAGCCAGGTGCTGGTCAGAGAGGGCGACTACGTTGCCAAGGAGCAGAGTCTTGCCACCATCGACCGGGATCAGGCCGGGCTGAAGTTCGCCGAGGCGGAAGTCACCTCGACTATCTCCGGAATTGTCAAGCTTGTGATGACCCAGGTGGGCGCTACAGTCGCTCCCACCGCCCCCCTGTTCCAGGTTGTGGACATGGACAGTGTGGAGGTGATTCTCAGCGTGCCGGAGAAGAAGATCGCCCAGATCAAGCGGGGCCAATCGGCCATGCTCTCCCTTGTTGCCTATCCGGATCGCACCTTTTACGGAAACATCAACAAGGTGAGCCCGGTGGTGGACGCCATGTCCAGAACCCTGGAAGCCCGCATCCTGGTAGGCAATCCCGGCTATCTGCTCAAACCCGGTATGTTTGCCGAGGCCCGAATCGTACTGCGCGAGGTCGATTCCGCCCTGGTGATTCCCGTCACCGCTCTGTTGGACAGAGACGGAAGCCGGGTGGTGTTTACCGTCAAAGATGGAACGGCCCGCAGGGTTGCGCCCCAGCTGCAGTTCGTGGAGGGGCAGTGGGCCGTGGTGGCCGACGGGCTGGAAGCCGACGACCAGGTGGTTGTGGTCGGCCAGCAGAATCTGAACGACGGTGATGCGGTGACCATCGCAGAGGAGTTGGAATGAAGATAACCGATATTTCGGTAAAACGACCGGTTACCACGGTAGTCATCTATCTGGCCCTGATCGTTTTGGGGGTGTTCTCCCTGGGCAGGTTGGCCATCGATCTGATCCCGGACATCTCCTTCCCGGTGGTGGTCATATACTCCACCTACGAAGGGGCGGCCCCGGAGGAGGTGGAGCAGAACCTCACCCGGATCATCGAAAACACCGCGGCCTCGGCCAGCAATATCGAGAATATCAGCAGCTCCTCCGCCGAGGGCATCTCATTTGTGATCGTGGAGTATCAATGGGGCACCGATATCGGTGAATCGGCCAATGAGCTCCGGGAGCGTCTGGATCTGATCCGCGACTTCATTCCCGATGAGGCCTCCCAGCCCGTGCTGTTCAAATTCGATCCGGCCCTGATGCCGATCATGGTGTTCTCCATCGAGGGGGAGCGGGATCTGCAGAGCCTGCGCTACATCGCCGAGAACACGATTCGCACCGATTTGGAGCAGATCGATGGAGTAGCCAGCGTGGATGTGTACGGGGGGTTGGAAAAGCAGATTCATGTGGATTTGAACCGGGCCCTGCTCAACTCCTACGACCTGTCCATCGATCAGGTGGTCAACATACTGCGGGCGGAAAATCTCAACATCACCGGAGGGGCGGTCACAGAGGGAAATACAAAATACTCGCTGCGTACCCTGGGGAGGCTGGATAATCTGCGGGCCATCCAGGGAGTTATCGTGGGCAACAAAAACGGCCGGCCCGTGTACCTGGAGGACGTGGCCGAAGTGTACAGTGGTTTCGCGGATCAGAACACGGATATCCTGATCAACGAGAACAAGGCCATCATCCTGCAGGTGCAAAAGCAGTCGGGAACCAATACGGTACTCATCACCGACAAGATCCGGGACAAAGTCGAAACCCTGTCCATCTCACTTCCCGGGGATGTACGGCTTGTGGAGGTATTTGCCTCCAGCGATTTCATCAACCAGGCCATCCAGAATGTCTGGCAGATTGCCCTGATCGGTGGTTTCCTGGCCATCCTCATCCTGCTGGCCTTTCTGCGTAACGTCCCCACCACCCTGATCGTGACCGTTTCCATTCCCCTTTCGATCATCGTCACGGTCATCGCCATGTACTTCTTCAATCTGACCCTCAATATGCTTTCCCTGGGAGGTTTGGCCTTGGGTATAGGCATGCTGGTGGACAACTCCATTGTGATCATCGAAAACATCTTCCGCTACCGTGAGAGCGGCTCCAAGGCCAACGAGGCCGCCCGGCACGGCACCCAGGAAATGGCCAATGCCATTATCGCCTCCACCCTGACTACGGTGGCGGTGTTTCTGCCTCTGGTGCTGTTCATCCGCGGTCTGGCCCGGGAGCTGTTCCGGGACCTGGCCTTTACCGTGACTTTTTCTCTTCTTGCCAGCCTGGTTGTGGCGTTGACCCTTATCCCCATGCTCTCCAGCCGGATCCGCCGCGTGAAGATCAAGAAGAAATCCAGCGCCCTGCTCAATGTCGAGGAGGAGCTGGAGGGGCGCGGTGCGGTGCTGCGATTCCTCGATCGGGTGTACGGGGCTGTCCTGGGCTGGTCGCTTCGGCACCGCTGGGTGATTATCGTCCTGGTTCTGCTGCTGTTCGGCTCCAGCATGGCTTTGATTCCCCGGGTGGGCTTGGAGCTGATACCGGAGTCCGATCAGGGATATGTCACCCTGGAGATCGAGGCGCCGGTGGGGGCGGATATCGATACCACCCGCCGGGCCGTGGATAAAATCTATCCCCTTGTCAGAGAGAAGGTTCCGGAGATCGATAAAGCCCTGATTCAAACAGGAACCTCCGGCGGGATGTTCGGCGGCGGCGAGTCCTCGAACCGGGCGAGTATCCAGCTGACCCTGGCGAAGCAGAGCGAGAGGCGGCGCGGCGACAAGGAGATCATCGAGGTTGTTCGCGCCGCGGTTGCGGGCATTCCCGGCGCCAAGGTGAGTTTCTCCAGCGGGTTCGGTCCCGGAGGCGGGGGCTTCGGTGGAAGCCAGCTGTCCATCTCCGTGCAGGGCTACGACCTGGAGCAGGGCAGCATTCTGGCTCAAAAAATCAAGGCGATTATGGAGGATGTGGAAATCGTCAAAGACGTGGAGATCTCCCGGGAGGAGGGCCTGCCCGAATACCGCATCAGGGTGGACCGCAACCGGGCCGCCCAGTTCGGTCTCACCGCGGCCCAGGTGGGCACCACCATACGCCGGGCTTTTGCCGGTGAAAGTGCGGCCACCGTGCTCTACGAAGGAGAGGAGGTGGATGTGCTGGTGCGTTTTCGGCAGCAGGATCGGTTGACCAGTGAAGATATCGATCTGATTTCCGTAGCCACGCCCATGGGCATCTCCGTTCCTCTGTCCAATCTGGTGACCGTGGAGCGGGAATACGGGCCGGTGAGTATCTCCAGGGAGGACCAGCAGCGGGTGATCACCCTCAACGCCTCGGTTCAGGGGGATGTGCGGGGCGCGGTCAACGAGATCAAGGCCCAGGTTGACAGGTTGACAATTCCCAAGGGATTTTCCGTGTACTACGGCGGGTCCTGGGAGGATATCCAGGAAACGATCCGGGATCTGGTAACCGTGGTGATCCTGGCAATTCTATTGATCTATTTCATCATGGCCGCCCAATTCGAGTCGTTCCGGGATCCCTTCATCATCCTCTTTACCCTGCCCATGACCTTCATCGGTGTGCTTTGGGCTCATCTGGTCTCCGGCGCGATTTTCAGCGCATTTTCCGGCATAGGCATGCTGATGCTGGTCGGCATCGTTGTGAACAACGGCATCATCCTGGTGGACTACACCAACCTGCTGCGCAAGCGGGATTACAAGCTGACCCGGGCGGTGCTGGCCGCCGGCCGAACCCGTCTGCGGCCAATTCTGATGACCATGCTGACCACCATCCTGGCCCTGGTGCCGATGCTTTTCTTCGCCGGTGAGGGCGCGGAGCTGCGTCGTCCCATGGCCCTGACCGTGGTCGGCGGCCTGCTGGTATCCACGCTGTTTACCCTGGTGCTGATCCCGGTTCTCTATCATCTGTTCGAGAGCGGACGGGAAAAGCGGCTGGCTCGGAAGGAGCTGAGCAATGGATAAGGTTTCGGTATTTATCATCTACGATCGGGCTATCGATGAGGAGATCCTGGATACGCTCTCCGCCTGCTGCATCGAAAAGTACACCCGCTGGCACGACGCCAGCGGAGTGGGGGAGAGCGGGCCGCATCTGGGAGACCACATCTGGCCGGCGCTGAACAATGTGATGATGGCCGTTGTCGAGGCCGAAAAGAAGGATGAGATTCTCGGTAAAGTGCGCGCTCTTCAGGAGGAGTTTCCCTTCGTGGGCCTTCGAGCCGTGGTGCTGCCGGTCCTCGATATGGTCTAGTGTTGCGGGAGGCCGCAATTGTTCAGGCGTTGTTCAGTGATCTTCCAGAAGCGTAACCAGATTCTCTTTAGTTAAGATGGCTGAGTCCCCTGGACGTTCTAGGAATGGTCTAACCTCGGCAAGGATGGTCTGGAAGTCGAGGTCGGAGATGCGAGCGCGAACCAGTTCACGCCATCGCCGTGCTTTCAATTTCCCCCTACCCTGGGTTTGATCCAGCGCGTTTTGCAGCAATTTCAGATTCGGCTCCGCAGGCGGCCGTCTTGAGCGGTACCAGAAGAGGTCGTACCAATCTCGTCCTTTGGTGTATCGGCGGGAGATGATGGCGTGGAGCTTCCCCGCCAATAGGGAAGGCATGTCATAGTGCCGGAGTAAAAAGGTGCGATAGTGTGTAACAATGCGGCGCTCGCAGTGAGCGCCAAGCGGAGGCCGGGTGTCGATTTCTAGTTTGATCGCCAGCTTCTGTTCGGGATGCGCCGACAGACCGGCTTCGTGAAGGATGCCGCGCAGACGTACCCATCCCACATGCACCGTTTTAATATCGTTCCATCTTAGCTCCGGTAGAAACCCGGCCAGAGTCAGATCGCGTTTGATTTTCCCCATCCACTCCTTGCCCGCATAATCCTTTTGATTCTCGATGGAGAAATCCAGATCTTCCGAGAATCTGGGTAGACCATAAAGAACACGCAGGGCCGTGCCCCCGACAAAAGCCAAAGAGCGAAACGCCTCACAGTCGTGAAGTGATGCAAGGATGAGACCTTGAAGGTATTCCCTAAGACGATTGAGTGCCTGACCTGGATCTGGCAGCCCGGCGATCAGGGCGATTGCCTGCTCTTTCATAGTGTCACCGCCCCGCTTTCAGTATCTTCGATATCGGCTGACCACCGCTTCGCGGCTCTTTTCAATCTGGGACTGGCGAAACGTTCGGCATATTCTGCCAGCCGATTTTTGTCGATAGTATCGAAATTCTGATACCGCATCTCCATGAGACGTGTTGCGGTCCACTCACCCGGAGTGAGGTGCCAGTAGTCCAGCAGGGCTTTTTCAGCCTCCGCCACGAGGATATCGGTGCTCCCGTATGATGCGAAACGATATCCGAAAAAAACGGACTGTCTGATACTGCGGTACTCGAAGACGCCAAATTCGTTATCAAACCGCTTGGGCACGCGGGGGGTCACCGATGTCAGCCAGACAACAGCCTCCGGGATAAGGTCATAGTACTTGAGAGCCCAAATCCCGCTCAAGTATGAAGGCCGGTAGAGGTTATTAGCCAGGACCGCCGGTACTATGGCAGTATGGCGATACATATCGGCTAGGGCATACATCCCCCGTCTTAAGGGGACAACTTTTCCTTGTTTCATGAAACGTGAAAGCTGCACTCGAATAGTCTCGCGCTTTTCATCCAAGGCTTGCACGAGCAGTTGCAGATCAAAGCAGGGCATATCTCCAACTATTTTGAGGAGCGACTCGAATCTCATATACGTAAAATAACAGATTTGTATATTTTTGTAAACAATTTTTTCTAGCCGGATTATGGCACCCTCGAAACTGGCGGTGGGCTTCCGCTGAAGAACCGCAACATTGCCGTGATTACTGGTTAAGAATGCAGCAGCACAGTTCTCCGATTGTACCGATCATAATCGGAAATGTTGCAAACGCCCTCGAGGAAGCAGTTGTTGTGTTGGCCGCCGCAACGGCCGAAGCATATTGACTACCTTGACTCTCCGCCGCCCTGGGCAGTAAGCTTGTCAGCCAATAACCTATGTTGAGGCAAGGACTCACAATTAACGCCCAGCCGGTTGCAGACAAGGAGGAATCCAAGTGAGAACTGGTGAACAGCGCTTAAGCCCGGAAAACCGACGGAAATTGGAAGCACTGGAGAATCCCTCGGT
>CAZFMD010000012.1:7128-17831 GCA_964520025.1 uncultured Spirochaetaceae bacterium | reverse complement strand
AGCGCTTAAGCCCGGAAAACCGACGGAAATTGGAAGCACTGGAGAATCCCTCGGTCCTGGTGATCACGGAGCGGTACCTCGAAATCCTCAAGCCTGAAAGAGCCACGGTCATCAGCGACGATCCCGCCGATATCCGCTACGTGCGGGAGCTGGCTCTCAACAACGGGGAGGAGCAACGGCTGGCCATGGAAGGGCATACGGTGCACTACGATGGCTATCACGATCAGGCCAGGGACAAACAGAATACCCGGGTTCTGGTCACCCCGGAGATGAAGATGAGCAGGGTCATCAACACCGTGCCCCGGGAACAGGGTCTGGAGGAAGTCCTCCAGTTCATGGACGGCGCCATGGCCGGCAAAGAAGCCCTGGTGCGCTTCTTCTGTCTCGGACCGCTGAACTCCCGCTTCTCCATCCCCGCCCTGCAGATCACCGATTCCTCCTACGTAGCCCACAGCGAGGATATCCTCTACCGAACCGGCTACCAGCAGTTCAAACAGCTGCAGGGCTCGGAGGATTTTTTTACCTTCATTCATTCGGCCGGACCGCTGGATTGGCGCAACAACACGAAAAATATCGGTGAGCGCAGGATCTACATCGATGTGACCGGCAACCAGGTCTTGACGGTGAACAACCAGTACGCCGGCAACAGTCTGGGTCTGAAGAAATTGGCCCTTCGCCTGGCCATCTACAAAGCCAATCATGAGGACTGGTTGACCGAGCACATGTTTCTGATGGCCGTCAAACCGGAAGGCAAGAAGCGGCTCACCTATTTTGCCGGCGCCTTTCCCAGTGCCTGCGGCAAGACCTCCACGGCCATGATCCCGGGCCAGTTGATTCTCGGAGATGACATCGCCTACATCCGCAGCGGTCCCGACGGGCGAGCCTACGGAGTCAATATCGAGCAGGGCATATTCGGCATCGTTATGGATGTCAATCCTGTGGACGATCCGGTGATCCACGAGGCTTTGACCACGCCCCGGGAGTTGATCTTCTCCAACGTGCTCATCCATCAGAACCAGGCCTACTGGCTGGGTATGGGCAAAGAGCTTCCCAAACAGGGACGCAACCACTTCAGCGACAGCTGGAAGCTGGGGGACCAGGATGAGGCGGGCAATGAGGTGGACTACTGTCACAAGAACGCCCGCTACACCATAAGGATCTCCGAGCTGGCCAATGCCGACCCGAAGCTTCACGATCCGGAGGGTGTTCCGATTGACGGGGTCATCTACGGCGGCAGAGATTCCGATACCTCCGTACCCGTTTTTCAGAGCCTGGACTGGGTCCACGGCGTAGTGATCGGGGCGACCTTGGAATCGGAAACCACCTTTGCCACACTTGGTAGAGGTGGAGTACGCGCTTTCTCGCCGATGGCGAATATTGACTTCCTGGTGGTTCCCCTGGGCCGCTACATCCAGAATCATATCGACTTCGGCAATAGATTGAAGCGCACCCCTCTGGTGTTTTCCACCAACTACTTTTTGAAACGGGAGGGGCGCTTCCTCAATCAAAAAGTCGACAAGAAGATCTGGCTGCTCTGGATGGAGGGCAGGGTGCACGGGGATTACCAGGCTATCGAGACGCCGATCGGGTATATTCCCAGCTACGAGGATCTGCGCTCCCTGTTCCGCAGCGTGTTCGAACGCGAATATACCTCTGCGGAGTACGAGGAGCAGTTCTCGATCCGTATAGACAAGTTTCTCGAAAAGATCGATCGGATGGAAAAGATCTATGCGGAAGAGCAGGGGGTGCCCCGGAGCTTCAGTGACTGTCTTCTCACCCTGAAAAATCGCCTCATCCAAGCCAGAGCCAGGCACGGCGCCGGGGTGGTCTCCCCGACCGTCTTCAGCGGCTGAGTGCTGATCGGCCTACTCAGCCGTTAATTTCAAGCTCCCGGATCTTATTCAGCAGTATCGTCCCCTGGTCGCACGCTTCCAGGACCCGCATCCAGGCTCTGCGCAGATCCTTGTTTTCCCGCCCCCCGATTTTGTTGAGATTCACGAGGGTATCGTAACGATCTCCGGGCTGTCCTTTCAGAATCCCGTACAGCAGGGATTTAAGATTTTCGATCTGTTCCAGAAAGGTGTCCAGCAGATTTCTCGCTTGAGTGTCGGAGCGAGCCAGGATATCCGCCATACGCTTCCGCCTGAGCCGTTCTCCTAGGGCCTGGCTCTTGACCTCTTGAATGGCCGCCCGCAGATTACCCTGAGGAGCGAGCGTGGATTCGAGCTCCTCGATTTTTGCCTCAGCTGCGCTCAGGTACAGAAAGGCATCGGTATAGGCATGCCGGTTTTCCTCTTTATAGAACTCGCCGTTCAGGTGGATGAGTTTCAAGGAGCGGGATAGAGGAGTGAAAACGCCGTTCAGGAACCCCTTTATGAACGACATGGACAGCTCATGCCGAACAGGGGCACCCCGGCCGAACTTGTCCGCCCGATAATTGGTCATGCCGGGAAGGGATTTGCTGTTGAGAAACTCCAGGGCCTCCGTGATCAGGGCCGCACGCCTCCTGGATCGATAAAACTCCAGATATCGATGATGCACCCACCCGCGCCAGAACTCTTTGAAGGATGAGAACCAGTCGGAGGCGGAGGGACGCGGCGAGGGGCAGTAGCCGGGATCCCGGGTGAGCAACCGCAGCAGGCTGAGCAGCGGCACCCGGTCGCGGAAGCGACGGATACCGGCCAGAGAGGAGTGGGCGGCGGCCATATCTTCCATCAGCTGATGTTCCAGATCGAAGCCCTGCTCCTCCAGCCGTTCCTGGTGCAGGAAGAGGAACAGATCGTATAGGGCTCCAGCCGACGGAGGGATACGCAGCGGCTCCAGGCTTTCGGCGAGCTCCTGCAACGGTTTTTTGATATCCGTGAACTGGGCTTCCTTGGATTCCTCTCCCTTGAATGCGGACAGCAGATCATCGAAGGGATGGCGGGAGAAGCCGTACAGGCCAAAGAAGGCACGGGCGTCTCGGCCGATCCGTTGCCGGTCCGCCTGCGGAATCCTCTCGATCAGCTCCTCGAACTGTCTGAGCATGTGAGTGCGAACCGCTTTCTCCTCGCTGAAATGCCCGTTCTCCCAGATGCCCTTCGGATCGGTTTGCTCCTGCAATCGATCCCGAAAATCTTTCAGCTCGTTGCGCGCCAGGAAGGCTACGAACTCGCCTCTACGTTGCCCCAGTACTTCCCGCAGCGGAGCGTACAGGCTGCGGGCGTAGGCTCTGAGCAGGAGCAGTTCTTCCCGCAGCCCGCTCAAACATCGGCCGGAAGCGACAGAAATCAGGGAAGGGTTGTCCCGTTCGACGGCGGAGGCCAGAGTTTTCAGATATCGTTCCACGAGCAGGATAACCCTGTCTTTACGCAACAGCAGGGATTTTACAAAGAGAACGATTCGTTCCAGTAAGTTCAGAGTTGCCAGTTCTTCTTCCGGAACAAAGATCGCCTCTGTCTCCTGCTCCGGCTGAAGCGCATCCTCGTAGACCGGCACGGAGCTCTGAATGCGAACCAGCAGGGCTCTCCTCTCCTGGTCCTCGAGCTCGCGTACCAATTGATCGAATGCGCCGGGATCTCCCATCTTCCTGTCAGTATTCTAGTCCCACAGTATCGACTGGTCAATCCACGAAGTGCGCAGGCAATATGAATTGACAGGATGCAAAAAGCTCAAGCGATACTATTGGGAAGTAGACACTCGGCAACAGGTCACGTAACATTGGCAATGTCTGGTGAACATGATGCGCTATCACAAAGTCGAAGAGTGGGAGAGCAGGCTCAAGCGGGTGTTTGATCGCGTCGACGACTACCTGGAAGAAAGCTACGGCCGCAAATACCCCCTACACCCCGCACGTCCGGCCCGGGGGGCAACCTCCAGCAAGGCCCAGGACGGCCTTTTCAACATCGGAGCGAGCTTTTCCGCCGGCTACGGGTCCAAGCGTGGGCCCGGTTACGTGGTGGAGGTTCGCATGGTCACGCTGACCCGGGTACCCCAGTATATCCGCGATCAGATCGAGGAGGAGGCTGTCCAGCGGCTGCGGGAGGAGCTGCCCAAGGAGTTTCCCGGCCGGGAGCTTCAGGTCGAGCGGGACGGTCCGGTGTACAAGATCCACGGGGACCTGCGCTTCTAGACCGGGTCTTGAAATAAACAAACCCTTTCTCTAATATAGGTGAATCTCGCTGCCCCCTAGGTACGCGTGTATCGGATGCGTTTGACGGGGCCACCAAAGGACAAGCGGAGGAGTACAAGTGAACTATTTTCTGACTGAAGAACAAGAGATGATCAAAGATCTGGCCGCCAAGATTGCCAAGGAAAAGGTGGAGCCTCTCGCGTTGGAGTACGACGAAAAGGGCATCTTCCCGCATGATATCGTCGAAGTGCTGGCTAAAGCGGACCTGTTCAGGGTCTTCATACCAGAGGAGTACGACGGGTTGGGCGGCGGAATCCTGGAGATGTCCATCGTGGTGGAAGAACTGTCAAAAGCCTGCGGCGGAATTGCCCTGGCCTACGCAGCCTCCGGCCTGGGAACCATGCCGATCATGCTTTTCGGAAGCGAGGAGCAGAAGAAGAAGTACCTGCCCCGTCTGGCTGCAGGAGAGATTCTGGCCGCCTTCGCCCTGACCGAACCGGATGCCGGCAGCGATGCCGCGGCGGTCAAGACCAAGGCCGTGCCCGATGGGGACGACTACGTGATCAACGGTACCAAGCAGTGGATCACAAACGGAGGAGAGGCGTTCATCTACACGGTGATCGCCCTGACCGATCCAACTCGGGGACCCCGGGGCGCCTCGGCCGTCCTGGTGGAGAAGGACACGCCGGGATTCGAGTTCGGCAAGAAAGAGGACAAGATGGGGATCCGGGCCTCGGTTACCCGGGAGCTCATCTTCAACGACTGTAAAGTCCCCAAAACGAATCTGCTCGGGCGGGAAGGGGCCGGATTTCTGGTGGCCATGAAGACCTTCGATAGGACCCGACCCGGGGTGGCCGCACAGGCCCTGGGCATTGCCCAGGGGGCTCTGGACAAGGCGGTAGCCTATTCCCAGGAACGCAAGCAGTTCGGCAAACCCGTGTCGGCTTTCCAGGGCATCCAGTTCATGCTGGCCGATATGGCCACCCAGGTGGAAGCGGCTCGGGCTCTGACCTACGCCGCAGCCAAAACCATAGACTCCGGAGCCAGAAATGTCTCCAAAGTCTCCGCGATGGCCAAATTGTTCGCCTCCGATACGGCGATGCGGGTTACCACCGACGCCGTACAGGTGTACGGCGGGTACGGCTACATGAAGGAGTATCCGGTGGAGAAGATGATGCGGGATGCCAAGATCACCCAGATCTATGAAGGCACCAATCAGATTCAACGAGAGGTTATCGGGCTTCAGCTGATCAAAGAAAGTCTGCAGAAGAAGGAGTAGTAACCCGTTTTGAAGATCGTCGTTTGTATAAAACAGGTACCGGATACCACCAATGTGCGCATCAATCCGGAGACCAACACCCTGATGCGTGAGGGTGTGGAGTCTATAATCAATCCCTTCGACATGTACGCCCTGGAGGAGGGCATACGGTTGAAAGAGAAACACGGCGGAACCGTGATCGCCCTCTCCATGGGACCACCCCAGGTAGAGAGCGCCCTTCGGGAGGCCATCAGCCTGGGGGTGGATGAGACGATTCTGATGTCCGACCGGGCCTTTGCCGGCGCGGATACCCTGGCTACCGCCTATACCCTTGCCCGGGGCATCAAGAAGATCGGCAAGGTCGATGTGATCCTCATGGGCCGGCAGGCCATCGATGGCGATACCGGGCAGGTCGGACCCGGGGTTGCGGAGAACCTGGGACTGCCTCACGTCACCGAGATTCGGAAAATCGAACAGATCGATGAGGACGGAACCATCATCGTGGAGCGCCTGCTGGAGGACGGATACGTGCGCTTGAAGTCGAAGCTGCCGATTCTTCTGACCGTGGTCAAGGAAATCAACGAACCCCGCTTGCCCTCTCTGAAGGGCAAGATGGCCGCCAAGAAAGCTGAGATCCAGAACTGGAAAAGCGAAGACATCGATCTTGATGCCCAGCGTATCGGATTGACCGGATCCCCGACCCAGGTCATGAAGATCTTCACCCCCCCTAAACCTTCCGGCGGGAAGATCTACGAAGGGGATGTTCAGCAGGCCGTTACCGATCTGCTGTCGGAGCTGCGTTCAGCCGGCATTCCGATCGGGCAGCAGAAAGAGGAAGGTTAGAACCATGGCGGAGCCGATTCAGATCATTGTTGATAAATGTGTAGGCTGCGGGCTGTGCATCAAGGTTTGCGCCTACGATGCCATATCACTGGTAGACAAGAAGGCGGTGCTCAATGAGCGCTGCACGATTTGCGGTGCCTGTGTCAGCGCCTGCAAGTACGACGCGATCCTCATCGAAAGGCGGCCTTTCAAGGGCCAGGATGTGGAAAACTACTCCGGTATCTGCCTGTTTGCCGAGCATCGGGGTGGAGAGCTTTCCTCCGTGGTGTACGAGATCATCGGGGCTGCCCGGGAGCTGAAATCCAGCCTGGACAAGAAAATCAGCGCCATCCTGCTCGGTACCAAGGTTCGGGAGATGGCTGAGGAGCTGGTCTCCTACGGGGTTGATGAGGTCTGGATGATGGAAGACCCGGCCATCGGGGATTTCAATGAGGAGATCCAGGCCGACCTGGTTGCCAAAATCCTGCTGGATAAAAAACCCGAGATTTTTCTAGGTGGCGGCACGATCATCGGCCGTTCTCTTTTGCCTCGGGTGGCGGCGAAAATTCTGACCGGACTCACCGCCGACTGCACGGAGCTTACCATTGACGGTGAGAATAAGCTGCTCAGGCAGACACGCCCTGCCTTCGGCGGAAACATCATGGCTACGATTCTCTGCAACAGCCACAGGCCGCAGATGGCCACGGTGCGGCACAAGGTGATGAAGGCGGCCGAAGTGCTGGAGGGTCACGAGGGCCAGATTGAGCAGTTGAGCTATCCCGTTCTCAAGCCCAGGGTGGAGGTGCTGGAGTTCGTTCCCGAACAGACGGATACGGTGAACCTGGCGGATGCGGATTTCATCGTTTCCGGAGGCCGGGGTTTGAAGGATCCCAAGAACTTCGCCCTGATCGAGCAATTAGCCAAGGCAATCGGGGCAGCGCTCGGCGCCTCTCGAGCCGCGGTTGATGCGGGCTGGATTCCCTATTCCCATCAGGTGGGTCAGACCGGCAAGACCGTGAATCCGACGATCTACGTGGCCTGCGGAATCAGTGGGGCGATCCAGCATCTGGCGGGGATGAAGAGCTCGGACATCATCGTGGCCATCAACAACGATCCCGAAGCGCCGATCTTCAACGTAGCCCACTACGGGATCGTGGGCAGCCTCTTCGATGTTGTGCCGGAGATTGTCAAGCAGATAGAGGGCTAAGAAGGAGTTACCGGCGGATCGAGCTTTAGATCAACAGACGTCCGAGCTCTTTGAGCTCGGGCATGCGTTCATACACGGGTCGGATATCCGGGTGGTCCACCTTATCCTGCTCTACAGCGCTCAAGTACAGCTTGTTGATCAGATCGGAAAACACCCCTAGATTGGCCGGGAAATTGTTGATGGCCATATCCAGCAGTATTTTGTCCTCCTCCGGCTTTCCCCGACTGAACATCGTGTCGGTTCCTGCGGACAGCAGTTCCCGAAGACGGGGGGTCACTTCCACCTTGGCGTGGTGCACGAAGGTGGCCGCCGCGTAGATCTGTTCATACAGCTCTTTGTACGGATATCCCTGGATCTTGTAGAAGTCGGTTTTCTCGGTCAGCCGGGCGATGGCGTCCCAGGTGCCCCGAGGTACTTTCATCAGCAACAGGGCTTTTCGGATGTAGCGGTTGTTGAGATTCGTGTGATAATGGTCTCTGATCTTCTCGACAATTTTGAAGATCTTTTCGTTGCGTAGTGAAGACATGACAACCTCCCCGGAAGCGAGATCATGCTATTACACCGGGGAACAGCAGGTCAAGATCCCTTGGGAAATTCTCCGATCCCATCCAGAACATAGTACGGAGAGTAGGGAAACTGCTTGAGGTCCTCCACCCCGCTCACGCCGCTCAGGACCAGAACCGCTTCGATCTCCGCTTCGATTCCGGACAGTATGTCCGTATCCATCCTGTCCCCGATGATCACGGTTTCCTCCCTCCGGCAGGCTATCCGTTTCAGGGCGTGACGCATCATCAGAGGATTCGGTTTGCCCACGAAGTAGGCTTTGCGGTTGGTCGCCATTTCGATCGGTGCGATCAACGATCCGGTAGAAGGAACGATCCCTCCTTCCGAGGGCCCGGTCAGGTCGGGGTTTGTTCCGATCAGGCGGGCCCCGCCCAGAACCAGCTGGACGGCCCGCTCGACTCTCTCATAGCTGTAGGTGCGGGTGTCCCCTACCACAACGTAATCCGGATTTACGTCGTTCATGGAAAAGCCCGCCTGATAGAGGGCGTTGGTCAGTCCCGCCTCTCCGATCACGTAGGCGCTCCCGTGGGGATGCTGACTGGCCAGGAAACCGGCGGTGGCCAAGGCGCTGGTGTAGAAGTTCTCTACGGGTACCTCTATCCGCATGCGGGCCAGTTTTTGCTGCAACTCTCTGGGAGAGCGTTCGCTGGAATTGGTGAGGAAGAGGAAGCGCTTGTCATTTTCCGCCAGCCAGGCCACGAACTCTTTGGCTCCGGGAAGCAGGCGATTGCCGTGATAGATCACGCCATCCATGTCGCAGATGAAGCCGTGTTTGCCCCGTAGCCGATTCAGCCGCTCTTCACTACTGTTCAACATGATTCTCCCTCCAACGGTTGTACATGATCACCTGGTCTTCCGGTTTTCGATCTCGGCGGCTGTGTTCCAGCTCCCGGTGCTTGTCATTCAGGTGAGCCTGATCCCCCGGATAACCGATTATCACCAGCGTCAGCAGAATCATATCGGAGTCCACGCCGAAGGCCTCCTTCAGGGGCAACGGCTTGTACCCGGCGATGGGATGCGCAATCAGACCCTCCTTGGTTGCCTGGAGCATCAGAGCCTCCACGGCCAATCCCGTGGAGAAAAACGCGTAGTCTCTGCGGTCGCTCAGGCGGCAGTCCAGATCGGGCTTCGTAAATACCGCAACGATCACCGGTGCTTGCTTTGCCCAGTAGTTGCCGCCGCTCAGATGCTCTTTAACGATCTCCAGCTCTCTGTCTCGGTTTACTACCAGGAAGCGCCAGGGTTGATTGTTGAAGCAGGAGGGGGCGTAGGTGGCGGCTGTCATGATCCGGGCAAGCACCTCCTCCGCAACCGGTTTTTCACTCAGAGCCCTTCGGGCGCGGCGGGTTTCAATCTCCCCCAGTATTTTGCTCATCTTGTTTGTGCTCCTCGAATCAATATAACTGAAATAGGAACGTAGGGGTACCGGCACCTGCGGACTGGGCGGGCCCCCCTGGGCGGGCCCCCCTGGGCGGGCCCCCCTCTTCTTGACAGGCCCGCCGCGGTTGTGATATCGCTTGGAGCTACGCAGCATGAGTGTCGAGCAAAAAACACAGCATACCCTCCTTCCCATCCTCGCCGTTCTGGGGGCTATGCTGTTTTGGGGCCTGTCCTTCGTCAGTTCCAAGGCGATCCTCAACACCGGATTCCCTCCCATGACCATGGTTGCCTTGAGATTTCTGATCGCCTCTATCGTCCTGATTCCCCTGCAACGGCGTTTGGATCCGGGCTTCAGGGTGCAGAAGCAGGATCGTCTGTTCCTGATGTTCAGCGCGCTGTTCGGTATCTGTTTCTACTTTTTCTGTGAATCCCTGGGGATCAAGTACACCTCCGCATCCAATGCCGCTTTGATCACCGCCATCATTCCCGCGCTCACCGTAGGGGCGGAGTACCTGCTGTTCAAGAACACGGTCCGCTGGTTTCAGGGATTGGGGATTGCCCTCTCCATCGCGGGGGTATACCTGGTGGTCCAGAGAACCCCGGGCCACTACGACAGGGCCCTTTTTGGGGACCTGCTGATGTTCGGTGCCTGTGTGTCCTGGGTGGCTTACAATCTGTTCAGCAGTACTCTACACAGTGGCCTGCAGGGGATCAATCTGATTACCTTTCAATCCATGATCGGTACCGGGTTTCTGTTGCCGATTGCTTTCAGTGAGGCACGCAGCTGGAGCTTCGGGAGCCTCAGCGTATGGCTGAACCTCCTCTACCTGGGTGTGATCTGTACGGCTCTGAGCTTTTTCCTCTACCTCTACGCCCTGGCCAGGCTGGGAGCGTTACGGGTCACCTCTTTCATCAATCTCCTGCCCGTAGTCAGCGTTGTGGGAGGAATTATAATCCTGGGAGAGAGGCTGCTCGTGGCTCAGATGATCGGCGGAGCGGTGATCATCTTCGGAGTTTTTCTGGTGAACAGGCCGGGCAGGAGCAGAGCCCGGGCAAGGGGGTAGGTATGGGGACAATCACCTTGATTCTCGGGGGAGCCCGCAGCGGCAAGAGCGGATTCGCTCAAGCGTTGGCCTCCCGGTTGTCTTCTTCCTCGGTTCAAGCCGATGCGGACAAATCCGCTGCCGGGGTGACCTATCTGGCAACCGCTACGGCGGAGGACGAGGAGATGCGCCTTCGGGTTGCCCGTCACCGTCGTTCCCGCCCTACGCATTGGCGAACGGTGGAGGAGCCGCTGCGGGTGGCCCGGGCCCTCTCAGGCGAAAACTCGGGGGTGGTGATCGTCGATTGCCTGACTCTGC
>CAZFMD010000012.1:0-7028 GCA_964520025.1 uncultured Spirochaetaceae bacterium | reverse complement strand
CGGGCCCTCTCAGGCGAAAACTCGGGGGTGGTGATCGTCGATTGCCTGACTCTGCTGATCACCAACATTCTGTTGGAGCGGGGAGCGGATCGGCCCGACGGCTCGCCCGGACTGGAGCAGCTGGAGGAGACGGTGATGCGGGAGATCGAGGAACTGCTGCGCCAGTGCCGCCGAAGCGAAGCTCAGGTTCTGCTGATTTCCAATGAGGTGGGCATGTCCGTGGTCCCGCCCACGCCCCTCGGACGGATCTTCCGGGATATTGCCGGCAGGGTCAACCAACGGGTGGCGGGGGAGGCCGAGCAGGTATACCTGCTCGTGGCCGGATTGCCCCAGCGGTTGAAGTGAGGCAGCAGATGGGATTTTTCCTGGCGTTGCGTTTTCTCTCGATATTACCGATCCCGGGCAAGGCGCAGGCAACGGACAAACAGCTGGGTCGGTCCACGGCCTGGTATCCTGTGGTCGGAGCCCTGCTGGGCGCTCTGTTGTTCGCCTCGGCCTACCTGTTTACCCGGCTTTGGTCCGCCCTGCCCGCCGCTTTTCTCTGTCTGGCCGTATGGACGGTGTTCACCAGGGGCCTTCACCTGGACGGACTGGCGGACAGTTTCGATGGGATCGGGGGGGGCGCGGATCGGCAGCGCCGGCTGGAAATCATGAAGGACAGTCGCATTGGCGTGTTCGGAGTGCTCGCCGTGGCGATCGTCCTGATCGGGAAGTTCGCTTTCCTGACGGAGCTGACCGGGGTATACCGGATTCGGGAGCTGATCCTGGTGCCCGTCCTGGGGCGTTGGTCCATGCTTCTGCTCATCTTCAGCTTTCCCGTTGCCACCGATGGCGGGCTCGGTCACCGCGTCAAGCAGCACTGCCGGCTGCCCCAGTTCATCTTAGGTACCCTTGTTGCGGCCGCCTGTGCCTGGTTCCTCCTCGGTCCGTGGGGTCTGCTCGTGCTCGCCGCCGCCGGGCTGACCGCAGCTGTGCTGGGGCTGCTTTTTTGGGGCAAGCTCGGGGGCTGTACCGGGGACAGCTACGGCGCGGCTTGTGAGATCTCAGAGGTCGTTTCCCTGGCCGCCGTGGCGGTTGCGGTTCACCTGCGCATGCCCTGAGATGGATTTTTACGCGAGTATCAGCGCTTACTACGATCGTATCTTTCCCACCGATGCGAAAGCCCTCTGTTTTCTGGACTCCGGGGTGGAGCCGGGATCCAGAATCCTGGACATCGCCTGCGGCACCGGCGGATACTCCCTGGCCCTGGCCGAGCGGGGACATCGAGTAATCGGGATCGATCTGGATCGTGCCATGATCCTCTCTGCCCGCCACAAAGCCCGGGATGCGGATGAGGCGCCGGATTTCCGGATCATGGATATGCTCTCCATGGCAGAGGCCCTGGATCCGGGCTTCGACCTGATCTTCTGCATCGGCAATTCTCTGGTACACCTGCCCAACGATGAGCAGATCGGGCAGCTGCTGTCAGACTGCCGCGTGCTCCTGCGGCCGCAGGGTGTGCTGGTCCTGCAGATCATCAACTACGATCGGATCCTGGCTCAAGGTTTGACCCATCTGCCCACGCTGCGGGATGAGGACCTGGAGTTCCTGCGTTTCTACGAAGTGGACCCCGCCGGCGGGGTGGTCATCTTCCGCACCGAGCTTCGGGTGGGCGGGAAAGATGAGCAGCGGGTGATTCGCAATCAGATCCCCCTTCGTATCCTGGGCGAGCAGTCCTTGAGGCAGCTGGTACGGGCCGCCGGATTCGAAAATCCCGAGTTATTCGGAGATTTCGAAGGCAGGCCATTCGGTCCGGAGTCTCTTCCCCTGATCCTCAGCGCCCGGCGGGATTGACCGGGCTGATTCTCCGATCCCCGCGCTTGCCCGCAGCGAATCGAGAGCGCGCAAAGCGCGCAAAGCGCGCAGTGGGCTTCGACTCACAGATAGGCGAAGCGTGCGGTAAAGTGACGCAGGGTCGGGGCTTCGTATGCCAATTTCATTCCCCGGAGCTTTTTGGCGTTCTTGAACACCTCCAGGATCACCTCGATCACGTAGTCGAAGTGACTCTGGGTGTATACCCTGCGGGGGAAGGCCAGGCGCACCAGCTCCATGGGCGGGGGAGCCTGTTTCCCGAACATCACGCTCCCGATTTCGCAGGAGCGGATCCCTCCTTCCAGGTACAGGGCGCAGGCCAGGGCCTGCCCCGGGAACTGTTCGGCCGGGATGTCAGAGGCGAAGCTGCCGGCGTCCAGGTAGATGGCGTGGCCCCCGGGAGGTTTCACGAAAGGCACACCCGCGGCATCCAGCTTGTCCCCCATGTATTCGGCGGTGCGGATACGGTAGGCCAGGTAGTCTTCGTGCAGGACCTCCTCCAGCCCGCAGGCGATCGCCTCGAGATCCCGCCCCGCCAGCCCGCCGTAGGTGGGAAATCCTTCGGTCACGATCAGGACGTTTCTGGCCTGCACGGCCAGCTCATCGTCGTTCATGGCCAGGAATCCGCCTATGTTCACCAGGGCGTCCTTCTTGGCACTCATGGTGCAGCCGTCGGCGTAGGAGAACATCTGTCGGGCGATCTGCAGACAGCTGTTTTTCTCGAAGCCGGGTTCCCGCTTTTTGATGAAGAAGGCGTTCTCGGCGAAGCGGCAGGCGTCCAGGAACAGGGGAACGGAGAAGCGCTGCAGCAGCCGCTTGGTCCTGCGAATGTTGTCCATCGACACCGGCTGGCCGCCGCAGGAGTTGTTGGTTACGGTGAGCATGCAAAGGGGCACGTTCTCCGCTCCGGCTTCGCGGATGACTCGCTCCAGCTGTTCCAGATCGATGTTGCCCTTGAACGGATGCAGGGTCTTGGGATCTCTGCCTTCAGGCACCAGGCAGTCCACAGCTTTTCCGCCCTGGATTTCGATATTGGCACGGGTGGTATCGAAGTGGGTGTTGGAGGGAATCACTTTGCCTTTCTCAGCCAGCAGGCCGAAGAGGATGCGTTCGGCGGCCCGTCCCTGGTGGGTGGGAATCACGTGACGGAATCCCGTGATCTCCTGCACCTTGTCCCGGAAACGGTAGTAGCTCCTGGCTCCGGCGTAGGACTCGTCTCCCCGCATGATCCCCGACCACTGGGAATCACTCATGGCGGCGGTGCCGCTGTCCGTCAGCAGATCGATGATCACGTTTTCCGCGTCGACCTGGAACAGATTGTATCCCGCGGCAGCGAGAAGTTTTTTGCGCTCAGCCGGACTGGTCATGCGGATCGGTTCGACAACCTTGATTCGAAACGGTTCGATTACGGTTTTCATGGTTCACAGCATAACTCGAAAATCCCGGTCGTTTCTACTTCCGCGAGATTTATCTTCGGTGTAGGATGGGAGCGGATTTACAGATGAGCGCTACATCTTCGGAAAAACCGCAAGGTTCGCTGCTCTTGCGTCGCTGGAGCGACCACGGGGGCTACGCCGAGGTCCTGCGCCTGGCTTCTCCCCTCATCCTCAGCAGCAGCGCGCTGGCGGTGCAGGAGTTCGTGGACCGCATGTTTCTCAGCTGGTACTCCCCTCAAGCTATCGCAGCCTCCATGCCTTCCGGTATCCTCTACTTCACGATTCTCAGCGTGTTCCTGGGTACGGCGAGTTATGTAAACACCTTCGTGGCTCAATACCACGGGGCCGCTCGGCCCGCACAGATCGGTCCCTCCCTCTGGCAGGGATTCTACGTGTCCCTGGCCGGAGGGTTGCTGCTGCTCCTGCTTGCACCCCTATCCCCTCTTCTGTTCGAGTGGATCGGCCATCCCGCCGAAGTTCGCCTGCTGGAGATCCGCTACTTCCGGGTTCTCTGCTACGGATCGATCTTTCCGATTGCCAACTCCGCGCTCTCCTCGTTTTTCAGCGGCCGGGGAAAGCCCTGGCCGGTGATGTGGGTGCACCTGGCGGCCACGGGTCTGAACGTCGTACTGAATTATCTGTTGATCTTCGGCAATTTCGGATTTCCCGAATTGGGCATCACCGGCGCCGCCATTTCCACGGTTACCTCTGGGATTGTCTCCTTTTTGATGTTTTCCGTATTGATCCTGAGGCGCAGGAACAACGAGCTTTACGCCACCGTCTCGGGTTGGCGACCGAATTTCGAGCTGCTGCGGCGGATTCTGCGATTCGGTTTGCCCAACGGCGTACAGTTTTTCATCGATATCTTCGGTTTCACGGTTTTCATCCTCCTGATCGGACGGCTCGGCTTGGTCGAGCTGGCCGCGACCAACATCGCCTTCAACATCAACTCCCTGGCCTTCATGCCCATGATAGGCCTGGGCATGGCCATTTCGATCCTGGTCGGGCAGTACGTGGGGGAGGGGCGGGTGGAGCTGGCCGTCCGCAGTACCTACTCCGGAGCGGTTATCTGTTTTCTCTACATGGGGCTCATCGCCCTGAGCTACCTGTTGGTACCCGATTTCTACATCAGCTTCTTCACGGCCAAATCACCCCCCGGGTCCTTCGCGGAGATCCGGCGGATTGCAATTGTCCTGTTGCGCTTCGTGGCCGTGTATTCGATCTTCGACACGATGAATATCGTGTTTGCCGCGGGGATCAAGGGCGCCGGGGACACCCGCTTCGTGATGATCATGATCCTGATCGTGTCCACCGGGATCCTGGTTGTGCCTACCTTCCTCGCACTGCTGGTTTTTCGGGCCGGGATCTACACGGCCTGGATCTTCGTGAGCGCCTACGTAATCGTTCTCGGCTTCTCCTTTCTCATTCGTTTTCTTCAGGGTAGATGGAAGACCATGCGGGTCATCTGATTTGACCGCTCCCGGGGGGCGCTCTATACTGAATTCCAGGGGGTGTGAGGATGAACAAGGGGTATCGCGGAGCTGCACTGCTGCTGGTGTGGATCGGCACCCTGGCGGTTTCTCTGCTGACGGCGGATCCGCTGCTCGGTCAGCAGATCGCCGCTTCGACCGCCACGGCCGAAGGATTCGAGGGCTTAGAGTACAATCCGGCTGCGGTAGCGGCGGGACGCTCTCTGGGCATGGGCTTCTCAAGTATCTACAGCGCAGCCGAGCGCTACAGCTTCGCCACCCTGCTCTCCGACAGCCTGCGCCTTGACTACCGGCGGGATGGAACCGACGAGCAGTTGAATCTGCTCTGCGGATTAGCCTTTCCCCGGGAATCGGCCTTCCGTGTAGGAGTGAGAGCCACCGCGGAGCTGCTGGATTTTCAATGGAGCGAGGTGGATCTGGCCACCGGGCTGCTCTGGTATCCGCATCGCTACCTGGCCGTGGCCGCGGTCCAGGAGCATCTGCTCGAGCCGGCCGATCGCCGCTACCTCTTCGGCCTGGGCCTGCGCCCCTTGACCGATCGGCTCACCCTGTTCGGGGATCTGGTCTTTTCCCACGATTTCTCCGATCCGGAACCCGTTCTCGGCTTCCGGGCCGAACCGGTGCCCGGGGTGCGGGCCGGTTTTCGGATGGAAAACGGCTTCCAGGATTTCATAGCCGATCTTTGTCTGTCGGCGGGTTCCATGAACTTCGATTGTTCGATTGCCGGAGATATCGCCCTGGCAGAGCTTCGTCTCGGCGCCGGCATCCGCTACGAACTGCACCCCTCCAGGTCGGTGCTGGGCTTTTGCCCCAGGGTCTACCACATCCGCTTCAGCAAGCCAATAGATCCCGGTTCGGGACGGAGGGAGAGCCTCTACAATCTGGACAGTTTGGTGGCCCGCCTGTATCAGCTGGCCGAGCAGCCCCGGTTGGAAACCCTGGTTCTGACCTTCGAGACCACGACCGTAGGTTCCATCGATGTCGTGGAGGAACTGGCCGAGGTCTTCGCCTACCTGAAGAGCCGGGGAAAGCGCATCGTGAGCTACCTGGACTGCCCCTATTCCGAGCTCGACTACCTGACCGCGGCTGCCGGCACCAAGGTGGTGGCAGCTCCCTACACGCTCATTCCCCTGGTCGGGGTCGGAGCCAGGCAGCTGTACTTCAAGCAGCTGTTCGAGCAGCTGGGAATCCGGGTGGAGTACGCCCGCTCCAGCGAGTATAAATCCGCCCTGGATCAGTTCCTGCGGGAGAGTCTGAGTGAGGAGAATCGCCGACAGCTGGAGGAGTACCTGTCCAGCTCCTACGAACTGATCCTCGAAATCCTGGGTTCATCCCGCGGGCTGTCCCGGGAGCGGGCCGCCGAGCTGATAGACGGCGGTCCCTACTGGTGCGAGGAGGCGCTCGAGTTGCGACTGGTCGATGAGATCTCCTACTATCAGGAGTTCGAGGAGACCTATCTGGAGGGCGCGGCGGTATTGAGTCATCGGGAGGTTCGGCCCAAGAACTGGCGAAGCCCCCAGATCGCCGTGATCAAGGCTTCCGGGGCCATTGTCGACAGCGAGGCCTTGAGTCCCTGGGACCGGCTGGCCGGGCGCAGCTACATCACGGATGAGAATCTCATGCCTGTCCTGGAGTACCTGCAGACCGATAGGGGCACCGCCGCGGTGGTGCTGCATATCGACAGCGGAGGCGGCAGCGGCATGGTGAGCGACAAGATCTGGAAGGCGATCATGGAGCTGAAGGCGGAAAAACCCGTGGTGGTGGTGATGGGCCGCCTGGCCGCCTCTGGCGGCTACTACCTGGCCATGGCCGGGCAGCGGGTATTCGCCCGAAAGACCGCGCTCACCGGGAGCATCGGCTCCTACACCTACAAGCTGGTGATCGCCGAGATGCTGGAGCGATTCGGCCTCACCACCGACTCGATCCGTTTCGGAGAGAACGTCGAGCTGTTCAGTCCTTTTTCCGCTTTGAGCGAGGAGCAGCGGCGTAAGCTGCAGGATCTGAACGACAGGTTCACGACCCATTTCTACCAGAGGGTGGCGGAGTGCCGCTCCCTGCCCTTGGAAACCGTGGAGGAGCTGGCCGGCGGCAGGATCTACTCGGGGCAGCGGGCTTTGGAGCTGGATCTGATCGATGAGATCGGGGGGGTGTACTCGGCTCTGAAGTTCCTGGAGACCGAGCTGGAGTTGTCGCCGCAGGAGTATCGATTGCGCTACTTCCCGGATTGGAGCATGCTCTTCATGATGGCCCT
>CAZFMD010000011.1:17689-30694 GCA_964520025.1 uncultured Spirochaetaceae bacterium | reverse complement strand
ATCGAGTGGGAATAAAAACCTTTTTATAGAAAGCGCTACGTAGCCGATAATTTTGTTGATGAGTCCACACGAAGAACTGTCCGACGACCTCCCGGTGTCCACGATGATCCGCTGGATCGCCGACAAGTACAATATGAGTAAGGCGGATCTATCCAGGATGTTTCAGACAACCCAGTCTACCATCCACTACTGGCTCAAGGCGGGTCGCATATCCTACAAAAACTTGAAGAAGGTCCGGGCCAGCTACTACTACCTGCACAATACCACCGATCCCCACGCGGGGGAGCGGAAGTGTGAGGATTGCATGAAATGGCAACCCGTGAAACAGTTCCGCGACGGCAAGGCCATCTGCCGCAGCTGTGAAAACGAGAAAACCCTGCGCCACTACTGGGAAAACAGGGAGCAGGAGCTGAAGCGCAGAAAAGCCAAGAACTGGTACAACAAGCGGGCTCACGCCTCGTAGATACTTCTTTCGCAATCTCCAATGTAACACAGAAAAACATCTCCGATCCTTGACAAGCTCATGAATATGAGTAATTTACAAATGATTATAATCCGAGCCGTAATATAGGAGAAAAACATGTCGGAGAAAAACTACGCCTTTGAAACTCTGGCGCTCCACGCAGGTCAGGAACCGGATCCCGCCACCCTCTCCCGGGGCGTACCCGTGTACCGGACCAGCTCATTCCTGTTTCGGGATGCGGCTCATGCGGCGGATCTGTTCGCCCTCAAAGAGCTGGGAAACATCTACACCCGGATTATGAATCCGACTCAGGACATCCTAGAGCAACGCCTGGCCGCCCTGGAAGGGGGTGCGGCCGCACTGGCTCTTTCCTCCGGAACCTCGGCTATATACTATTCGATCATCAACCTCTGCCGAGCCGGGGATGAGATCGTTTCGGCGAACAACCTGTACGGTGGCACCTACACGATGTTCGATTCAATCCTGCCTCAGTTCGGGATCAAAGCTCGGCTGGTCGATCCGAAGAATCCTGATAATTTTTCAGAAGCCGTAAACGAAAAGACCCGGGCGATTTACGCGGAAACGATCGGAAATCCGATTCTGGATATGGTGGACCTGGAAGCCGTGGCGAAAATTGCCGAAGATCACCACCTGCCCCTGATCGTGGATTCCACCTTCACAACGCCGTATCTGTTGCGACCCTTCGATCACGGGGCGACGGTTGTCTGCCACTCTCTGACCAAATGGCTTGGCGGACACGGAGTAGGCATCGGCGGGATCGTAGTGGATTCCGGTAGCTTCGATTGGACAGATGCCAAGTTCAAGCTCTTCAATGAACCGGATAATGGGTATCACGGGATCCGTTTCGCCCACGATCTTGGTGAACTCAATCCCCTGGCCTTCATCATGCGCATGCGTCTGGTTCAGCTGCGCAATCTTGGGGCCTGTATCTCCCCGGATAACGCCTGGATGTTTCTGCAGGGAATCGAAACCCTGCCGCTTCGCATGGAGCGGCACAGTGCAAACGCAGCTGTAGTAGCTGAGTATCTGAAGAATCACGGCAAGGTGAGCTGGGTACGCTACCCCGGACTGGCGGATGATCCTACGCACCCGTTGGCCAAACGATATCTGAAGCGTGGATTCGGGGGCATGGTCGTATTTGGGATCAAGGGGGGGCGGCAAGCCGGAGAGAAGTTCATCAACAGCCTGCAGCTGTTCTCCCATCTGGCCAATGTAGGGGATGCCAAGAGTTTGGCTCTTCATCCGGGAAGCACAACTCACTCCCAACTCTCCGAAGAGGACCAGATTGCCTCCGGCCTCACTCCGGATCTTGTTCGCCTGTCCATCGGTTTGGAGCACGTGGATGATATAATTGCGGATATCGAGCAAGCGCTGGCCAAATCTTAGCATCAAGGTTTCGCGACCCTCAGCAGTACACGCACCACACCGTTCGTATTGACAATCCCCTGAGCCCTGTGCTACTAATGTCGTGATTTCGGGCGGTTAGCTCAGTTGGGAGAGCGTCTGGTTTACACCCAGAAGGTCAGTGGTTCGAGCCCGCTACCGCCCAAAATAGAACTATTCTAAACATGAAAAGCCACCTGTATTCCGGGTGGTTTTGTTTGTCCAACAATGCTTTGTCCGGTATTCGTTTGCTACAATTCTTCGAGTGATCGGGAAAGTTTCTGCAATCGTACGCGCTTCGTTTGGCTGATACCACCAGACAACACGGCAGAGATATGAGCATATCCGCGCTAAGGACCTTGCATCTCCGGATATTGGCTGTAAGATATGCGGCAGTTTCTTGCCCTCTGAAACTGAGTATCTAGTCGATAATTTCCGGCAGATCCAAGACGATCCCGTCGACACCCAGTTCAATTAGTTTTTCCAACTCTTCTCGAGATCCGAGAACAGCTCGGACCCACACTTGTTTGCCCAGCTGGTGGACATCTCGCACGAGATCTGGGTTGGCATTAATCTCTCTTGGCGGCAGATCGATGATGTCAACGCCCTCCTGCGCAAACAACTCAATATACACTGATGAAGATATAATGCCTAAAGTTAGTAGATGCGGATTAAGAGCGCGGAACGCGCGCAGGTCATCAAGAGTACGCACACCAACGATTACTTTCGACGTGGCTTGGTACTCTTCGATAAGCCGTACGACTTCGCGTTCGTCCAACGTCGGGCTTACCTTGATATCGAGAAACAACCGCACACCGGTTCCGTTCACGAGCTCCAGTACTTCTTCATATGTAGGAATGCGCTCGCCATTACCGGCGTCGAGCTTTTTGAGCTCGGCCAAAGTGTGGTTACCCACCGTGCCTGTCCCGTTGGTGGTTCGAGTGAGTGTCTCATCGTGTATGATTACGATCTTACCATCCTTGGTGCCGCGCAGATCGATCTCAATCGCGTCGACCCCGTATTTGATGGCCTGACGAAATGCCGCTAGCGTGTTTTCCGGATAGCCGGGAACAATGCCGCGATGAGCGACAAACACTACGTCCCCTTCCGGCCAGTCTATCGTCTGAGTCGTTGAGCATGTTTCCAAACAAAGTACAACTCCTATGCTAACGGCGATTGCATAGATGATCTTTCTGGTATTCATGATACCTTCCCTCCACTAATCCAATTGGTAATATTGGATGTAGTACAAGATGATATCTCTAGTCTAGTTCAAGGAATCACGTGGATGCAAATTCTTCTCTGAAGGAAACCCCGAGGCTGTTAACGCTCGTTCTACCAAAGGTATTGGTACTTTGGATTTATTTAATAATTGGCAACTGCACCGGCGTGACCACATAAAAACATCAAAGATAATCGGCAGTTTCTTACACTGCCCTAAGTCCCTGCCCCCTCTGGAATTTACTTAAACGCGATTTTTTGCAGCATGATGGAATAAAGCATATACTTATAGTAAGGCGGATCAGAATGCTTGGTCCAAAGAAAATCATGATGGCTTTTCTGCTGTTGTGGATGATTCCCGGGCTTGTAACGTGCGTTCTATCTGATCCGGAAGAAAATTGGGCACTGGCTGGTACATGGATCAACGAAACATATGAGGGTGATTTATTTGGAAAGGTTGTTTTCCGAGATGATGGTACAGTCGAAGGCTATAAGCTCATAAGTGACATTAACGTTGATGCTACAGGAACCTACGTTATCGAAGATGACTGGACCGAGAAAGGAATTCACTGGTTCAAGGTGAAAACGGTTTTTGGCGCTACACCCAGCTATGAGCTCGACAAATTAACAAACGACGGCAATACCTATGAGTCTGTTTACGACTCGGGTGCTTATCCCGCAAGCTTGGATCCAACGTCTCCAGCATATAGGATTCGTTTCCGCCAGTAGTAAAAAAGGGCGGGGTACTGGTACTCGTAAGGTGAGACAGAGAAGTAGATTAGTGTTGGAATATGCTGGGGGAAAAGTGAAAGCCCGTAGCCCAGCATGTTGGTTGGACTGGGCTGAGACCGCCCGTCCCTTTAAATGGTCGTTCGCGCTATAAATTGTCTGTTGTCATTGCGCGTTCACGATTAAAGAGAGGGCTGATACCGACGAAAACTTCTATTATTGGCAGAATGGATTATCAACACATGCGATACGCAAAGATAAGGGGAGGAATATAAGGTCGGGATCTTTTTAAGGGGAAGTGAAAGAATGAAAAAGGTCATGTTGGCGATATTGATGTTGTCGGTGACCGTGGTACGCTTCACCTATGCCAATCCTTGCCCCGAACCCCAGTGCTCAGATTACTATCTTGGGGGACTCGATACTTCTGTGGAGACTGCTCGGAGTGGTGATGGGTGGCTGCATGGCGGAGTACAGACTGCCGCGTACTGGATCGGCAGAACTTATGATAACGGAACATCAGCTGGTGAAGGTGAGCTAAGAATCAGTGGCGACATAGCGATTGCACTTCACATAGGAAAAATCGTTGCCTTGGATTTTGGGTTTGGTCTCGGTGGGATCGTATGGGGAGAAAACAGCCTTGGCAGCCCGCCTGAGTGTGACCCGACAGGGCAAAAAACAATCTCGATCGATCCTATCGTTTATGGCGGCTTTAAACTCTCTGCAGGTTTCAACAAGTTCAGCTTAGCACTCTGTTTGAGGACCGGTCTTGGCTATGCTGTGAATGTTTATGAGGTCAATTATTTCAGTTATCCTTCGATTCTTATCGGTTTCAGCAACCCGGAGAGATGGACATTAGGAGTCGGCAGTCAAGGTGTCGCTATTACCCATCACCGAGGTTTGGTCCACCTAGGTGTTTTTTTGCTGCCACTGTTTTGCGGTGCCTACTATGGCGGCCCTTCTCCATCGATCTGTACATCGAGTTACCAACCGCCTAAATATCGGTCGGATAGATTCAACTACGCTGTTGGAATTAAAGTCGGATTCGGACGCTACTGACACATTCTCTAATCGTTCGTGATATAAACACGATCAATCTTGAGTATTTGGAAAGATAAGATAGAGGAATTTAGGGGCTCTTTTCGTCTGAAGAAATCTAGTGTGTGGGATGCTCTCGGTTTTAGGCCTATGAGGACCGAGGAATGAGCTCCTCGTAAAATAGATAGATCTCCTGATGCCTGTTCGCTCAAGAGGGATAGAAGATTCATATGGAATATACCACAGGTTAGTTGCTCTGCACCCAGAAGGTCAGCGGCTCGATCCCACTACCGCCCAGAAATGTAGATGCTTCACCGGCACGCCGTGATTCAGTTGATTTGCGAGCTGAAAATTCCTTCACTATACTTACTAGTAATTCAAGTCACAGGAGGTAGGCTATGGAGGAAAAAAGTGTCAGTAGGCTTGGTGGAGTCTGTTCCATTATCGTCGGCATCCTGTACGTATTGATCGGCGTCACCTTCCTTCTCGTACCGGCGGATCAGCAGGGTGGAACCGCCATGGAGGATCTTGTCAGATTCCTCCCATCGTTTCACAAAAATCCGACTGCCATGACCCTGCTGTACTGGGAGTTTGCTTTAGGCGCAATTCTCGCCATTGCAGCGGTGCCAGCTATTTCAGGATTGGTTCGCAGTGTAAACGAGGGGTGGACCCGTTGGGCGAGCAACCTGGCATTCTTCGGATTTGCCGTTGTGGCGATCTACTACTTCCAGATGTTGGCGATAGCGCCAAGCAGGGCCGCGGCTTTCGTGGCCGGTGATGCATCGACAAGGGCAGCCCTTGCCGTCCCGATGGGCGTAGATCCGCAGTTCGTACTTCGATACGGAGTCGTAGGCTTTTGGATTTTCGTAGTCAACATAATGGCCCTGAAAGGGGGTGAGCTACCCAAAGTCCTGGCGGTGGTGGGCATCCTTGCGGCAATTCTTTACTGGCTACTGGGATTTAGTGATTTACTGGGCGTTGCTTCGATCCTTCGCCGGATTATTGCTGTGGCAGGGGGAATGATTGCAGGACCCATATGGTACATCTGGGTAGGGGTGAGACTACAGAGAACATCAGCCTAGCCGACTGAACAACCAACAACAGTCAGCTGTCGTCCTTGGAAATATCCGAATCCTCTCAACCAAACATGGCATTGTAGATCTGAAAATATGCAGGTGCCGCGGCGATAGTCCTTTGCTTTCGTACGATTGTGGGTGGGCGCCTACGAAATAAGGAAGTTCCACCACGAGGGGGTAGCAGCAGAAACGGGGAACATCGAACCGAAGCCCCCGCGGAGAAAAAAAACCATCGTGATAGAACGGCTCCTACTGTGCTATAATTTATAATATCCGCAAATGCTTGCATCGACTGGAGGAGAGTCGTGAAGGTCAAGAACTTCAAGAAGGGGGAGGTGATCTGTCAGGAGGATACCCTGGGTGGTGAGATGTATATCATCATCTCGGGCAAAGCCCTGGTATACAAGATGATCGAGGGCAATAAGATCAACCTGGCGACGGAGGAGGACGGAGATTTTTTCGGTGAGATCTCACTGTTGATAAACTGTCCACGAACCGCCTCGGTGGAAGCGGTGGAAGAAACCGAGGTCATGATACTGAGCAAAACCAGCTTCATCGACAAAATCGTATCTGATCCCCGTTTTGCACTCAAAATGGCAACAACCATGGCCAAACGGCTGGAGGAGGCGCACAGAGCAATCTCCAGACTGGAAGGGGAGCGAAAGAGTCTGGAGATGCTCTACCGGACCAACTGATTACCGTGCCTATGCCAAGCTCAGAGCCAATGCAATCGACAGTCACATCTGCCAGCTACATCAGCGAGCAGACCCAGTCAATATTCGGCAAGATCGATCTGGGGACGATCCAACAGTCTGTCAGCAAGTCGATACCCATCTCCTTCCGGCTGAAATCCTTCACCCGAGATCAGCACGGGGTGCTGGATCGGATTCTAGAGGCATTTCTTTCCGAACTTGGGTTGGAGGGGATTCAAGAAACACTGTCCTACTGCACAAAAGAACTCCTGGTGAACGCCCACAAGGCCGTGGCCAAACGCACCTACTTCCAAAATAAGGGCCTGTCCATCACCGATCCTGATGACTACAAGAAAGGGATGCGACAGTTCCTCCACTATCTACAGAAGAATGCCGCCGATGCGGACCAACAGCCGGCGGACGGCGACTCGGATATTGTGCTAACAATTCACTCAACAGGTGGCGAGCTTATCGTCAGGGTGCGCAACAAAGGCGAGTTGATCCACGAGGAGTACACCAGGATCAGCGAGCGAATTGTGAAAGCCCGGGGTTTCACCTCCTTCTACGAAGCCCTAAGCTCGGTCCGGGATGTCACCGAAGGAGCTGGGTTGGGAATTGTGATCCTGGTCCAGTTTCTAAGGCGCATAGGTTTGGGCGAAGAGGCCTTTTCCATAGACTCCGATGACGGGATGACCACCGCCTCCATCCAGATCCCCGTCAGCCAGATTCAGCTTGACAAGGTCCGTGCTCTGGCCGAGGTGGTCGCCCGGGATATCGATTCGCTGCCCCACTTCCCGGAAAATGTCATGGTTCTTCTGTCCATGACGAAGGATCCAAAAAGCCAGGTCAATACACTGGCCAAGAAGATCAGTGCCGATCCAACACTCACAGCCGATCTTCTGCGTCTGGTGAACTCAGCCTACTTCATGCTACCCCGTCGGGTCATCGATATCGTAGAGGCCGTCAAACTAATCGGCCTAAAGGGTATTCAGAACCTTCTGCTGTCCTACGGCACGCAGAAAGTGCTCGGCCAAACGTATCGCCACATGCGTACGCTCTGGGATCATTCGTATCAAACAGCCCTGTACGCCTACCTGCTGGCGCGCAGTCTCAAGCGTTCGTACAAACTACTTGATGATGTATACATAACCGGAATCCTCCACGACCTGGGGCTGATCGTCGTAACCTATCTTCACCCCTCGTTGCAGAAGAAGATCCGGAACTTCTGCAAGGAGAAGAACATCCCCCTCAAGGTGCTGGAAGATTTTTCATACGGGTTGAACCATGCGGACACCGGCGGTCTGATCGCGGCCAAGTGGAACTTTCCGGACCAGCTGGTCGAGGGGATCAAGTATCACCACGAGCCGTTGAATGCTCCGTTGCGTAACAAAGACGTGGTGTTCTGCGTCTATTTGGCGAACATGATGAGCAATATAGAGAAGGAGCTGGTAAGTTTCGAGCAGATCGAAAAACCAATACTCAAGGATTTCGGCATCGAAAACGAGTCGCACTTCAACAAGATCCATTCTCAGTTTCAGCGGGTATACGAGCAGCAGCGAAAAATCCTTGGGGGAAAGAAATAAAAAAAAGTCAGTTCCGCTTTTGAAATCCAAGCACCTATACTGGAGATATGCGAACGCTTTCGAGGTTGCCCGAATCGTATCTTGCCCGGGCCATCGAGGATGCCGGCTATCCGGTGGATTTCAGGGATTATCAGTTGAACACCTTCGATGATCCCTGAGTATATGTTGACAGGGCATGAAACCTGGAGCGGTTTCGGAATCAGGGTCGATCCGAAGTACCGGCACATCTATGAGTTCATAATCGAGCATCGAGATTTGTTTCCCGGATTCTTTAATTATGACCTGGAAGGAAACATCAAGCCGAAGCTGGAGGTTCTAACCGAGTTCGGTTTCTACAGGAGTACGATTCAGTAAGAATCAACCGAATCCTGCGGCGCTCATTCTCCGATTGTGCGATCCCGGGTAAAGTCGAAAGCCTGATTGCGCCTCGACTGAGTACATATGAAATCGTATTAAACTCTCTGAAATCGGGGGGATCAGTTCAGGGTTTTGAGATAACAGCGCCGTCGTTTGTGCTGCCGAGCGTTGTAGTATTTCCACAGTGCCTGGACCTGGGTGTTGGTCTCCAACTCCACGTTGGTTTCGGCGCTGATAACCCCGTTGTGCATGGCGTTCTTGGTGATTTCGTTCATGAGGATGGCCGTAATTCCCCGGGCCTGGTAATCCGGCCGAACCGCGACCAGCAGCAGATCGATATACCTGGGGAACTTCAAAGCCAACAGCAGATGGATGAAGCCGACAGGAAACAACCGCCCCTTGGAGCGCTGCAGAGCTCGGGACAGGGAGGGCATGGCAATGCCGAAGGCGACCAGGCTATCCTCCGCATCAACGATGAAGCGCACGTAATCCGGGTGGATGAAACCGAAGTACTGATCGATATAAACCTGGATCTGTTTGTCGGTCAGGGTAACGAATCCGTAGAGGTCTTTGTATGTTTCATTGATCAGGTCGAACATCTTTTTGGCGTAGCGCCGCATGTACTTCTTCTTCGACTCGACCACGCGGAGTTTTGAGCGTTGCAGCACCAGCTTCTGCAGGCGCATCACCTTTTCGGGGATCTCCTTCGGAGTTACGACTTCGTATTCGACCCAGTCGATGTCCTTGGCGTACCCGAGTGAGTCCATGTGCTGCGGGTAGTACGGATGATTGTACAGGGTTGCCATGGTGCCCAGCTCTTCGAATCCGTGGATCAGCATGCCTTCTCGATCCATGTCGGTGAATCCTAGCGGCCCGTGAACCGCGGTCATCTGGTTTTCGTGGGCCCAGGATTCCACGGCTTTCAAAAGGGCCCCGGAGACCTCGAGGTCATCGATGAAGTCGAACCATCCGAATCGGCAGTGCTTCTGACCCCATTTCTCGATGTACTTGTCGTTGATGATGCCGGCGATACGCCCTACCGCCGTTCCGTTCGATTCCGCCAGCAGGTACTTGACCCGGCAATGCTCGAAAGCGGGGTTTTTGTTCGAATCCAGAGTGTTCCACTCATCCATCAACAGCGGGGGAATCCAGTACCTGTTGTTCCTGTACAGGGTGAAGGGAAAGTTGATAAACCGCCGGAGGTCCTTTCGGTTCTGCACCTCCCGAATCGTAATGCTCATAGACTCCTCTCCAAGTTCACACTCATCTTGATACTACACATCGGGGTTTATTTCAACTTCGTGTTTTCGAATTTGATCGGCGTGGGCGCAAGACTCCGCTCACCATGGGGCCGTAAGGGTTTGGACATTTCGTTCATCACGGTGAATTTGGGCCTGAAATTTGATCGCAAAAAGCAAATTTTGTGCTATAATTCTACATAACAAGGAGTTACTACAAAAAGGTGAATCCGGGAGAAGGCACGAGGCTTGTGCGCCTTGGAGTAGTCCTTATATTCCTCTTCTGTGCCGTAATAGCATTACCTCAGGAGGACGTAGACCTCAATCACTACTATAGATTTCCGTTTTCGTTAGGCGTAGCTTACCAGAATCTCTCACCCTTCGGTGACTACGGTACGGATTACAACTCATACTTCGACCTCTCCGCCGTGGTCAAACGACCGCTTCCGAAGATCCCGGTGCTTCAACCCCTGGTGCAGACCGGGATGATTCGATTCATCGCTCCGGAGAGAGACGGGCAGGAAAAATGGACCCACACCCACTGGTATTTGACTCCGGGCATCGCCTACGCCAATAGATTTTCCAAGAACTTCGAAATCGGAATCGAGCTGGCAGCCGGCGTTTCGGAGGCTATCTTTCCGAACCTCGATCCCAGCGAACCCAGAGGTTCCCTGAACCTGCTGGGCACTGCCGGGGTGAAGATCTCTCTGGATCCTTCCTACAACATGAACATAGACATCAACCCCGGGATCAAGTACTTCTACTCCCTCAGTCCGCTGGAGAGATTCAACGGACTTGTCTACTCAATCGGATTTTCCGCCAGCTACAGGTTCGGAGATGATCCGGACGCTCCTCAGGCGATCATCCGGAGCATCAAGATCAGTGATCTGAGCTTCCCTCCTCTGTTTGCCGCCATGCAGAGTTACTACTCCCGGAATCCGTTCGGCAAGGTCACGGTCACCAACATCGAGAAGTATCCGATATTCGATGTCGGCATCTCCTTCTTCCAGGCCGGCTTCATGGATACGCCAACCAAGTTGGCAGCCATTCCTAGATTAGAGTCCGGAGAAAGCCGGGTGATCGATATCTCCGCCTCTTTCAGCGAGGAGATCTTCACGACCGTCGGTATAGTGCCGTTAACCGGTGAGATCATCGCCGAGTACAGTGCACGAAACCGGGCGGCAGAACAGTCCTTTCCGGTTTCCTACGACCTGTATGACAAGACCGCTCTGACCTGGGATGACGATCAGAAAGTGGGGGCCTTCATCACCAGCGCGGACAGCGCCCTGAGGAACTACACGAGTTTCGTACGCCAGGCTGCCAAAGACTATGTTCTGGACAGCTTCAGTGAACCTCTGCAGGTTGCCATGCAGCTGTTCTACGGATTGAAGGAGATCGGCTGCATCTATCAGATCGATCCGACCTCTCCCTTTACTCAGGTGCAGGAAAATCCTATGTTGGTCGACTCTATCAGCCTGCCTCGCAACACCCTGAAGAACCTGACCGGTGATTGTGATGACCTGACCGTGCTGTACTGTGCCCTTCTTGAAACCGTGGGGATCGAGACGGCCTATATCACAGTTCCGGGCCATATTTATGCCGCCTTCAACACAAAGGTGCCCTCCAGATCTTTTCAGAAGGTTCACCCGGACAAGAATATGACCATGAACATCAACGGCGAACTGTGGGCGCCGGTAGAGATTACGATGATCGGCACCCACGACTTCCTGAGCGCATGGAGAAAGGGGATCGAGCAGTTCATGGCCCTGGAGAGCTCACCGGAATTGCGAGTGATCACCTTCACCGCCCAAGCCCAGGATGTCTATAGGCCCGTCGGCCTGAGGGAAACCGACCTGGGGCTGCAGTACGGTAATCAGAAGCGCATCGTAACCTCTTTCAAAGATTCGATGGAACGCCTGATCGACCAGATCCTGGACAGCTATACGAGACTTGCCCAGGATTCGAGCAGCAAAGAGGGATACAACAGGCTCGGCATCGTGTGCGCCCAGTACCGCAGATATGCGCAGGCGCAGAAGGCTTTCAACACGGCCCTTTCCCTGGACAGGAATTACCTCAGTCCGCGAATAAACCTGGGCAACGTCTTTTTCATGAAGCAGGAGTATCAAAACGCACTCCGGGTGTATCATGAAGCCGAACAAACCCTGGATGCGGGCGGACAGAGTGAATCGTCCCTGTATCTGGCCGTTCTGCTCAACATCTCCCGAGCGTACTACGAGTTGGAGAACTACGACAAAGCCTCGGAGTATTTCCAGATGGTAGCCAAACGGGATCCGTCTTTGGTCGAGCAGTACGCCTATCTGAGCAGCGCAAAGGAGGGGGAACGAGCGGCGGATGTGAGCTCCTCGGCCACGATAATATTTGCCGGGGAGACCGAATAAAAAAAATTACCCACGTTGAACTCAGCACCGAAACGTAATATAACGTCCACCACCCTGGCGATTCTGCTGTTCGCCTTCGTTGCCGTTTTTACCTCCTGCGATAGGGCAGTGACCGCCGAACAACCGGATACGGGAGAAATCTCCCGATTTCTGGCCGTAGAGCCATTCGCCGCACCGGAGTATCTTTCCATTCAATGCCCCGGAGAATCTTTGCAGATCCTGATGCCCGTGTTGCAGGAGTTCGACGCTGACAGTGGATTATCGCTGTCGATCGCAACACCGGAATGGATCAGCCGCTACGGGAGACATGTGATCGTCCGAGGGCGAGCTCCGGGCGGTACAACGCAGATCACCTCTTTCTGGTGGGAGATCCTGGATACCAATCACCGAGGGGAGATCGAATCCGATCCGGATGGTTCCTTCGCCTTTGCCATTCCCACCATGGGATTGCCCACAGTTTTTTACCTGAGAATCGTTGCGGTGAACGAATACGGGCAAGGCGCGGAGCGCTTGTTCGGGTTGATCCGGGAAAGTGGGGCACCGGCGTACAGACCGCCTCCCTCCTTGGCTCAGCCTTCTACCCCGGAGCCAGTGCAGGGCACGGTGGAGGCGGCCGAAATAGCGAGGGAGGAGCGGAAACCGAAGGTGCGTATTCCCGTACTTGCCCTTATTCAACCCAGAGCGAATGACTGCTTCTCCCGGCAGCTGTCCATAAGCGGTACCTTGCTGGACTCGGAAGGTCTTGCCTTCTCTGCCGAAGAGATAGCATCCATCAGCTGGGAAGTGGAGGGCAGCGGCCTGAAGGGGA
>CAZFMD010000011.1:16258-17589 GCA_964520025.1 uncultured Spirochaetaceae bacterium | reverse complement strand
CTGAAAGGGCCGCAGATTCTGGAGCTGCGGGCCGAGGATCAGCTGGGCAACGCAACGGTGTTAACGGTGACCCTGGCAGATCGTCAAGCGCAAGCTGAAGCCCAGGAGCCGGCCGCCCCCACGGTGCGGGAGTCAAGGCCCCCTCCGCAGCTGGTCATCGACTCGCCCCTGGATCGTTCCTACTATCATTCGCAGATTGTGGTGAATGGACGCACCGGTAATGCCGATTCTCTCTCCTGGGAAATACCCGGATCCGGGCTCGAGGGTAGCGGGATAATCGGGAGAGATGGTCGTTTTTCGTTTCAGATTTTCTCTGCCGACCTTCGGGGGACCCAGCTGATTAGGCTCACCGCAACAGGCTACGCCGGAGAAAAGACCGAGCAGGTGCTCGTCTTGCTGGACGATGAGAAAGGACCGGAAATTACAGTCACGGCACCGGAGAACCGCGGCTACTATCGCCGGGAGATCCAACTAAAAGGCACGGTAGGCAATCCTCAGGATGACTGGAACTCGGTTGGGGAGGTCGCCGGCCTTTCGCTGGAAATTGCAGGTAAGGGGGATAAACCTCTGGAAATCCCCTTCGATGAGAAGGGAAGGTTCAGCTTGATCCATCCGGCCGCAGGTTTTTCCCGCAAACAAACGTTGATCCTCACGGCACTGGATCGAAATGGAGACCTGAGCCGGAAAACAATCGTGCTGCTGGATGGGAACCTCAATCCCTCTGTGTCCATTATCTCTCCGCAGTTGGATCAGCTGTACGGATCCAAGGTGCGGGTCAGCGGAGCGATCATCGATCCGTACGCTGACAGTACCGTAATGGGGGGCATCGAGTTCGTGGAATACAACGTGACCTCCCCGGAGGTCTTCTCCCTGGTGAAAACGGTTCCTCACGATGAGATCGAGCTTCGGCAGGACAACACCTTCGATTTCGTTATAACCACCCGGGAGCTATCCGGTCCGCAGGATATCAACATCCTGGTCCAAGCACGAAGCGGCAATCAGACCAAGACCTCTGTCCGGATCCTGGAAGGGGAGGCGGATATACCTGTTTTTTCGGTCGAGGCGGGAGATCGGCGTACCGTGCTGCGCTGGGATCCGCTTCCCTCGACAACCCGCTATATCTTGCGCTACCGCACCGACAATCCCGGACAAAGCCCGGGGCCGAAAAAAACAGTCGAAGGGATCAGCTCCCCCTACGTTCTTACCGGGCTGGAGAACGGAAATCGTTATGTTTTCCGGGTAGAGGCCGTGCTGCCGGGGGAACCGGACAGCGAGTCCGCCGAAAAATGGACAATACCGCTGTCCGCCGAGACAATGAGACCCGCCACTGT
>CAZFMD010000011.1:0-16158 GCA_964520025.1 uncultured Spirochaetaceae bacterium | reverse complement strand
AGTACCGCCTTTCCCGTGGAAAAGCTGGAGTTGGCCGGGGTTTGTTCCCTGAATCAAGCCCGCGGGCTCACCCTCTACGGAGGCTATGCCTTCGTGGCCGGGGGATCCGAGGGCGTCAAGATCGTCGATATCTCGGAACCGGACAATCCAACGCAGGTCGGCGGATTTCAAACCTCCGAAGCTCGCGACATTGCGATCCGGGGAGAATATGCCTTTGTGGCCGACGGCGAGCGGGGGCTCAAGGTGCTGGATATCTCCGATCCCAGGCTTCCGGTCCAGATCGGCATGCGCAAGACCATGGATGCCCGGGCGATCGCCCTGCAGGCAGAGGCGGTCTTTATCGCTGACGGATCCAGCGGCGTGAAGATCATCGACGTTTCTTCCCCGGTGCAACCGGCCCGCATCGGGTCCTATTCTACGCAAAACGCCTCCGACCTCCTCATACACGCAAACAAGCTCTACGTCGCGGATGGCGGTGGAGGCTTGCGAATATTCGAAATATCCGATTCAGCTGCCCTGAACGAGGTGGCACACCTGGACGGTATTGAGGTGCGATCCGTAGCCGCAGAGGGATCCCTGCTGTATCTGGCCGCCGGTGCCGAGGGCCTGATCATCATGGATATCTCCGCTCCGCAAAAACCCATGGAACTGGGACGATACGCGGCCGGGGAAACCCTGGACGTGAGTGTGAGCGGGACCTTCGCCTACATCTTGGACGGCAGGGAGGGGATGATCGTGGTCGATGTTTCCGATCCTGCTCGCCCGTGGAGATTCGCCAGCTTTTCGGCGGAGCAGGTTTCCAACATCTCGGTAAGAGGACAGTACGCCTACCTGGCTACCTCATCGGGGCTGCAGGTCGTTCATATTCTGATACAGGGCCGGTCTGTGCCCGTAGCCTCCAGCGCTATGGGCGGCAAGGCTTTTGCATTGTCCATATCCGGTGAGCATGCCTATGTGGCCTGTCACGACCGGGGAGTGCGGATAGTGGACGTGTCGAATCCTACGGGATTAACAGATGAGTCGTTGATCGGAGCCTGGTCAGAGGGCTATGCGGGTGGAATCGAAACCGTGAACTCCGTGGCGTTTGTGACCAGCGGACGGCGTGGGCTGAGTATTTTGGATCTGTCCCCCCTGTGGGACGATGATCCGGCCACGCAACCGCAACAGATCGGCTCCTACTACACCGGAGGCACGGCCTATAACACCGTGGCACGTTCGGATCTGCTGTTCGTTGCCGACGGCCGGGAAGGTTTGAAGGTATTGGACATTGCGGTACCGAACAATCCGGTGGAAATCGGATCTGTCGCCTGCGAACAGGCCCGGGATGTGGTTGTCATTACGGGGTATGCACTGGTCGCTGACGGTGTCAGCGGTCTGGTCGTCTGTGACATATCCGACCCGAGCGAGCCCATTGAGGTGAAAACCATGGGCAGGCAGGGAGTACAGCGAGTTGTCGTGCAGGATACCCTGGTTGCGACTGCAGGGAGAAGCGGAGTGGATCTGTACGATTTTGCCGATCCCCGAAATCCCAAGGTTCTCGGGAGGTTCGAAAGCGAGTACGTTGAGAGTATCTGCCTCAGCGGGCCGTACCTCTACACCGCAGAGGGGCACAGGGGTTTGACCGTGCTCGATATCCTATCCTTCGATCGTCCGGTTCGGGTCAGCGCCTGTCCGGACGTTTACGCCGTGGATGTTGCCGTGCACCGCGGTTATGCCCTGGTGGCCGATTCCAGACAGCTGCGGACAATCGAGGTGTTGATCCCGGAGTGGCTTCGCCAAAGCTCATCTATGCGCTGAGCCGCGATCAGGGAAGCCGGGGCGATTCTTTCGAACGGATCATGTTTTCGATGAGTTTCTGAGACCGCCTCCTGCCGCGGCTGCGAACCGTATCGACCAGCTTTTGGAACTCCTGTCTGTTCTCCAAAGCGCTCAACGCCGGATACAGCCTCTTGATCTCCCGGTATCCCTGTTCTATGTCTATTTTAAAGGAGGGCAGGCGTGAGCTGCCTCTGCGGCCGCTGTCCAGACTCTTGCGGAAGCGGTAATCCTCATCCAGTGCCGGGCAGATCCCCTTTCCGGCCAACCTTCGAACAAACTCGGTTTGTACCAGCTCTCGTAGTCTATCCAGATTGGTACCGGATCTGTACTTCACACCAATGGGAACGGTCACCAGCAACTCCCCCTCGGCGGTGTACTGGCTCAGCCAGTCCGTGTAGAACCCCTTTTCCAGATTGATCGGGGTTGCCCGGGTGCGGAAGGTAGTGTTCCTGTACTCCCGCAAACGATTCTCCAGGATGGAGATCTGCCTCTGAACACCGCGACTGCCCGGATGTTGCTCGAGGGCGCTTTGCAGTTGAGGCAGGAGCTCGGATTCCAGATAGTAGATCGCCTGAGCAAGGGGCATCTTCATCTGCTGGGAGGAAAGCTCTATCTGTTCGCCTTCCTCGATGCCGTAGGGAGGCTCAGCCTGATCCTCCGGAGCCAAGATCGGAAGAAAGAAGTTTGCCAGTCGGCGCAGGAACCCGGGTAATTCTTCGGTTTTTACGACCTGAGCGTAGCGGTCATCCGGAGCCGTGAATTTACGGAGGGATTCGTTCAGAGCCCGGGTGACCGTTTTCACCCTGTTGCTACGGTCAACCTTAGCCTGCAGGAACACGCCGCCGCCGCGCAGAATGAATGCCTGAAACTGATCCCGAACCCGGTCATAGCCCGGTGCTTCGGTAATCAGGCTCTTCTGGTCTTCTGAGATATTGAGATTCCGCAGCTCCTCAAGCATGTCCGCGGCAGCGGTAGATTTATCCCGGACCAGCTCGGCCGTCGGGATCGAGCCTGTGGAACCCTTGAGGTTGGGATCGAAGCGGGACAGTAGAAAATTAGCTATTTCGAACTTGAGCGCGATCAGGTCCAGAATTCCGTCCAGATCCTTCAAACCCGAATAGAGGAGATCCTCTTCGGAAATTTGGAGCTCCAGTGTCGATTCCCGATCCAACAGTTCCTGAAGAGCTCGATCCTCTTGTGGTTCCGGAAGAACTTCCATGATTTTCCATATGAAACATACCCAAATTTCATACATTTCGTCAAAATTTCGATCAGTTCCTTTACAAAACTGTGAATTTATACCAATATCTACATAAATTTACGATATTTTTGTAACTTTTTAAGTTAGCGATTGTTTGGTAGATAAATACGAAAACAGGGCCCCTGGGGTTTCCACCTCCTTTACCTGGGGGCCCTATCCTTATGCAGGCAATTCCTCCTCACTGTTTTTGAAAAAGCTCATCTTTGAATGGTTCCAAGTAATGATTTGCCATGAAGGTGAGGGGTTTAACAGCCGTGACAAAATGTTCGGAAAGCTGCAGCAGTACCTCTACGATCTCCTGCAGCTCCTGCTGCTCTGCAGTCAGGCTCTGGTGTTCCATCAGTTCCGCGTACTCAGCGGCGGCCCGGTAGAAGTAGCGCCCGTAGTTTTCCAGGTCCTGCTTCCCCCTCTCCCCGATCGGCGTGGAGATGCGTTTGATCTGGGTTTGGTCGTGGTAGATGCTGCGGGTGAACAGGCAGATGTCGGCTATGCGCTTGTACGAAGGAAAGCGTTGCTCCCTTGAAAGGGCCTCGCTGTAGCGCATCAGAGTTTCTATGTCGTAGTCGCTGAATCTGTACTTTCTCCAGATGCCTTTGCGCACCCGAACGGTAATCGTATAGCTGTTGATTCGGACGAAGGACACCAGCATATCCGCCAGATAGTTGCGAATGCCCCGATCTTCTAGAAATCCCGAGACAGCGGCGCTGTCGAACACCAGCGCATGGCTGCCGAAGTCATTCTCGACCGTGTAGGAGCGGGTTTTCAACTCCTCCCTCACCCGGTTGAGCAGCACCGTGAAGAAGAGGTGGGCGGATACCTGAAGCAGGGATTCGGGTTCACCTCTTAGCATGTTGAAAAGCTTTTCATCGGCCAGCATCGCTTCCAGGATATCCTCATCCTCCCTCAGGGTCCGGATCATACGCTGCCGTTGCGTGTATCCGGGCATGAGTACCCGGATCAGGAAAAGCAGATCGTTGTCGCTGAACATCCAGGAAGTTTGTTTCATAGAATCCATTGTTCATCTTTTTCCCATACGGATCAAGGTGGCGGATTCGGTAGGGAGCAGGGGGGCGCCGCATCTCTTTCATCTACAAGGGAAGCCCGCGCACCAGAGACCTGCGCATCGATTGACGAAGCGTTCGAGAGCTTGCTATGGTATTGCCTGAAGCATGTCCCAGAAAAGGAGGCATGGGGATGATCAAGATCTTTCAAGGGGACTACCAGAGCATCCAGAGAGATGTGAACAACTGGATCGAGGTATATAAACCCAAAATCCTCGAGTTCAAGCAGTCCATGTGCTCGCTGGAGCACAATATCATCGTGTTGCTTACCTTTTCTTATGAAGCGAAATCCGGGCCCGAGAAAGTCCAGTACAGAATGACGAACGGTTAGGGTTTCACCAGAGCGGATAGAAAAAAAGGCCCGCGGCTTAAGGAGGGGGGTCCTGTTGGCCGCGGGCTCAAAAACTAAGGAGGAAATTGTCTACCCAAATATAATAAATGTTTACGAAATTGGTCAAGAACTTTCTATTGACATTGGCGCTGCACCCTCTGAATGCGCAGCGCCGCGGAGTTTTCTTGACTTTCCCGCCTGTTTCGGTACAGATAGATAGTGCACCGTCTCCAGGCGGCACAAATCTCGAAGTGAGGATACGACCATGGAAGAAGGCAAGGAGATCGAGGTACTGAAAAAAGCCATCCTTTTGGAGAAACAGGGAAGGGCGTTTTACAAACGAGTTTCCGAGGACAGCGAGAGTCAGGCTGTGAGCAGTCTATTCGCGATCATGGCAGAAGAGGAGGGCAAACACATCGAGTATTTATCGCGGCAGTTCGCGAACTTCTCGGCCAAGGGAGAGTTTCTTGATCAGGGACCTGCTGGTGAGGATCAGACCACGGTCCGGGAGATTCTAAGCTCGGATATCCGCAAGCAGATCTCTGCCGCCGGCTATGAGGCGGCGGCTATTTCCGCCGCCATCGAGATGGAAAACCGGGCGGTATCCGTGTACAGCGCCCGGGGCGCTGAGAGCAGTGATGCCCGGGAAAAGGAGATGTACAACTGGCTGGCCCAATGGGAGACCGGCCACCTTAAGTTTCTCGCTGAGATCAACGACGCGCTGCTCGAGGAGGTCTGGCACGAGAGCAGTTTCTGGCCTTTCTAATTTGTGATCCCGCTAGATCCTGACCTCTGTATTCAAAATCTTTCCTTCTCGTACCCCGAATATCCGGGGATTGCCGCCCGGCACCTGTTCAGGAATCTTGATCTGCACGTCCCCGGGGAGAGCATAGCCGTGCTGCTGGCCCGGCCGGACCAGGGCAAGACGACCCTCTGCCGGGTACTGGCAGGCCTGATTCCCCGCTTCTCCGGGGGAGAGATCAAGGGGGAGGTCTGCCTTGGCCCCATTAAACCGCTGGATCAGGAGCCCTACGAGCTGATCGACCAGGTCGGCCTGGTATTTCAGCATCCCGGGGAGCAGCTGCTTACCTCCCGCTGCGATGCAGAGGTTGCCTTCCCCCTGGAGTCCATGGGCCTTGCCCGCTCCGAGATCCAGCAGAGGGTGACCCGCTCTCTTCAATCCATGGACCTGGAGCGCTACCGCTATCAATCCCCGAAGGTTCTGTCCGGAGGAGAGCGGAAGAAGCTCCTGATTGCCTGTCTCCTGGCAGTGGATCCCCGTCTCTGGCTGCTCGATGAAACCCTGGAGGAGCTGGACCGGGGCACCAAGCGACAGCTTCTGGAACTGTTGAAAGACCGCCGGCGCAGCACTCTGATCCTCTCGGCAAAGTGGCACGACATCTTCAGGAAGTACGCGGATCTCGTCTATCTCATGGAGGAGGGACAGGTGCGGCCGGTGCGGGAGAAGCCCGGAACCCGGGATTTTCACAGACTGCTGTTGAAGAGAGGATTCGTGCTGCCCGGAGAGGGATCGGTGCCCGATCAACCGCCGTCTCCGGCACGAGCGCCCACCACACAGGAGTCAAAAACCGACGCGGGCATTCTTCTAGAGGCGCGGGATCTTTTCTTCCGCTACGAGCAGGGAAGGGAGGAGCCGGCATCTCCTTTTACCCTGAGTATCGATCGCCTGCATATTGCTACAGGCAAGGTCCTGGCGATAGTCGGGGACAACGGTTCGGGAAAATCGACGCTGGGACGTCTGCTGTGCGGCCTGCTTGCCCCTGGAGGAGGTGAGATTCGTATCCGCAGGGAGGGTGTTCTGCAGAGGGCCGAAGCCCAGGATCTGAATCGCTTCACCGGCTACCTGTTCCAGGATCCGGATCTGCAGATCTTTCTGCCCACGGTATTCGAAGAGCTGGCCCTGGGATTGAGGCACCGGCATCTGTCCAGGGAGGAGATAAACAAGCGGGTTGAGAAAACCCTCTCACTGTTCGGGTTGCCCGCAGGAGAAGCTCCGCCGTCCCTGATGAGCTACGGTGCCAGGAAAAAGCTGCAGGCCGCAGTTTATTACCTGCTGGACCGTCCTCTCATGATTATAGACGAGGGGGACTCGGGTTTGAGCGTGGACGATTTTGCCCGGGCGATCGGCATCTTCCGGAAAGCAGATGGCACTGTCCTGTTCATCACACACGACTTCCGCCTTGCCGGCGCCCTGGCCGACGAGGTGCTGGAGCTGAAAGCCGGGAGGTTTGTGTGATCACCCAGGTGTACCGAAAAAAAGGCCCCTCGGCTTTCCACAATTTCGATCCCCGTACCAAGATCGTGCTGCTTCTGGCCTTCCTGGCCCTCTTCTTTCTGCCGATTCCTGTCGCCCAGCTGGGGATATACCTCGCCGTGGTGCTGCTCATCACCAGTATTTTTCTGGGCATTCACAACACCCTGCGCCCGATTCGCCTGATTCTGCCGGTCCTTATACTGGTGGTGCTGTTGACACCGCCGTTCCACAGATATGGAACAGTGCTTGTATCCATAAGGGGATTTACGGTCTTGAGCTTACCGGGATTGTTGGAAACCCTTCGATTGATCGTCCGTTTCACGGGCATTACAGTGATCTTCTACCTCTTTCTGGGCACAACCGATCAGGATAATCTGATCCTGGCATTCCGCTGGTTCGGCCTTCCCTTTACTTTGTCCCTCATCCTCGGTATCGCGTTGGAGTACATTCCCACGATCCTCATGCTGTACAACCAGGTTCAGGACGCACACAGGCTTCGCAGGGCGGGTACGGAACCGGATTCGGAACAGGCTCCGGTTGGTGCACCAAGTCGAACCGCTGCCGCGGGAAGAAGAAGCAGGGGTGAGTCAAAGGGTTTATTCCGGCGGCTGGCCGATGCTGTTCCGGTCCTCACTTCGGTGATTGTTCTCTCTGTTCGAAGAATCCCGACCCTGGCCATGGCCCTGGAATGCCGGGGGTTGGGCCGGAAAAACCGTCGCGGCTCTCACCGCAGCCTGAAGTCCGGCCGTTCCCTCCTGCGCGACGGGACGATCGCTCTGGTCGTGGTGGCGGCCCTGGCCGGCTCTGTCGTGCTGTTCCACTAATTCAGAGAATCCGCTATAATGATTTTCCATGAAAGAAGAAAGAAGAAGTGCCCGAATTATAGAGAGCCCGGCTTTTCGAGTCGCCCTGCTGGCTATTCTCACTGCATTGACAGCCGTGTTTACATCCGTGGTAAAGATACCGATTGCCCCCACCAGGGGATATCTGAATTTCGGGGATGTAGCAATCTACTTCACAGCTTTTACCTTCGGTCCGGTTAGCGCCCTCATCGCCGGCGGGGTGGGAACGGCTCTGGCTGATCTGCTCTCCCCGTATGTTCAGTGGGCGCCGATTTCTCTGCTTGTTCACGGTCTTCAAGGCCTGGTGGCCGGGCTGGTTGCCGCCATCCCCTGGAGATCCAAGAGTAAGGTATTCAACCTCTTTTGGCTGGTGGCTGCAGTCGCGGGTACGGCCGTTATGTGCGGGGGGTACCTGGCCGGCGGAACCTTGATGGTGGGGTTCGGAGCGGCCCTGGTCGAGCTTCCCGGAAACCTGCTGCAGAATCTCGTCGGTGTGGCGGGAGCGATTCCCCTGACGATTGCCGTGCGGCAAGCCTATCCGCCTGTTACCAAACTCCGTTGGTAGGGACGAGTGATCGGGAGCCGGAAATATGAGCATTGACGAACAGACATTCACCGCTAATCTTCACTCGGTCAGGCAACGCATAGAGGCCGCTGCCTCCCGCTCCGGCCGAAATCCCGAGGATATCCGCCTGATGGCGGTCACAAAAACATTCCCTATCGAATACATAGAGGTGGCTCGTCAGGCGGGCTTGACCCTGTTCGGAGAGAACCGGGTGCAGGAAGCCCAGAGCAAGTATCAATCCCTGAGCGATGGCCCGCAGCTCGAGCTGCATCTGATCGGGCATCTGCAGCGCAACAAGGCCAAGGTATCCGCTTCCCTGTTTCGCTGCGTGCAGTCAATCGACAAGCCGGCCACGGCCGAGGCTCTGAACCGTCACTGCGGCGAATTGGGCAGGAAGATGGATATCCTGCTGGAGCTGAACACCTCCGGGGAAGAAACGAAATTCGGCTTCCCCCGGGCCGAGCAACTCTGGGCCGCCTGCGACCAGATTGCCCGCCTGGAGTGTTTGCAGATCCGCGGCGTGATGACCGTGGGACCCTTTACAACGGACAAGGACCGGATGAGACGATCCTTCGCCTCCTTGAGAGAGTGCCGGGAGGGACTACGCACCCGCTATCCGGAGCTTTCGGCGGACGTTCTCTCCATGGGGATGTCCGGGGATTTCGAGATCGCCATAGAGGAAGGGGCGACATTGATCCGCTTGGGAACCGTGCTGTTCGGCTCGCGCGGAGGTAACAGTGGGTAGAATTGGGGGCTTGATCCTCCTTGCCCTGCTGCTGTCGGTCACACCCATATTCGCCCAGCAGGTGGTTGAGGCAGACACGGAACCGCAGGAGTACGGGGAGGATGAGTTTTCTCCTTTTCTGCGCAACCTCAGACGTGGCGAAATCATCATGCTCGGCAGTTTCCCGCTGACCCTCTTCCTGACCCTGGAGGTTTTCGATATCTACCGATTCATCGATAACTACGGAACCCCCGATTCCTATAAATACGTATTCTGGCCGTATCGATCCTCCGAACCGGCGCCGTACAGCTCCGGTGAGAAAATGGGAATCCTGGTAACGGCCCTGTCCGCTTCCCTGGTTATCGCGGTGGCGGATTATATCATCGGAACAGCAAAGGAAAAGCGATCCGAGCGTTGAGCAATTCCGTACCGAAGCATATCGAGGTCGAGATTCCTCGATCCATCCCCGAGGACACGCGGATCGACGCCTATATAGCGGAAACTCTCAAGCTCTTTTCCAGGAGCCAGGTCAAACGGCGGGTCACGGGGCTGCGGGTCAACGGGAACGCCGCCAAACTCAGCAAACATCTGCTTCCGGGAGATCGACTGGAAATCACCTTCAGCGAAGAACCGGGAATGAGCCTGGAGGCCGAACAGATCCCCCTTCGCATCCTCTACGAAGACAGTAATGTCCTGGTGGTCGACAAAGAGCAGGGCATGGTGGTTCATCCGGCTGGAGGGAACTGGAACGGTACGCTTGTAAACGCCCTGCTGTGGCACTGCAAAGAAATGAGGGGAGCTTTCGACACAGACGAAGCCAGGCCCGGGATCGTCCACCGGTTGGACAAGGATACCTCCGGGGTGATTATTACGGCCAAAGATTCGCAAACCCGGGAGTTTCTATCGGAGCAATTTCGCCGGCGCAGGGTGAGGAAGCGGTATCTGGCCGTCCTCGAGGGCGGCCTTCCGGCCGCTGAGGGACGGATCGATACCTGGATAGCCCGGGACCCGCATCACCGAAAGCGCTTCACCTGTCTGTTGCCTGATTCGAAAGCTTCCGCAGGCAAGCGATCCCTGACCTTCTACCGGGAGATCAGGCGCCTGGATGGTTTTACCGTTGCATCCCTGCGACCGCGAACCGGAAGAACCCACCAGCTGCGCGTGCACATGGCCCATCTAGGCTGTCCGATCGTGGGGGATCGGCTGTACGGCTGGAAGCCCAGGGGCCGGGGAAACTGGCCGTTGATGCTTCACGCCCAGCGACTACGGATCACTCTTCCCGGAGAGCGGCAGCCTCGTACCTTTGAAGCTCCGGTACCGGATCGTTTCGATCGGTTCTACAGTTTTTCTTGCAGGTAGGGATTGAAGCGACGCTCGATCGCCAGGCGGGTGGGTGGGCCGTGCCCGGGGAAGATGAGCACATCCTCCTTCAGGCTGAGGATTTTTTTGCGTATCGAAGAGAGCAGCAGGGCTCTCCCGTAACCGGTCGGGGTATGGCCCACGGAACCCGCTGAGAGGGTGTCTCCGGTAAACAGCATTCCGTCACAGAGGAAACAGAGCGAGTCGTTGGAGTGTCCGGGTGTCTCCAGGACCTGAAAAGAGTAAGGACCGCAGACTGGAGGTTTGCTTTCTGAGATCGGCTGCACCGGAGCCTCCAGGCTCTCGGCGTCAAAAGCGTGGATGCCGGCATCGTAGATCTTCAGCAGGGTCTGCAGGCCCTGGATGTGTCCATGATGCAGGTGGGTGATCAGAACCCAGCGCACGTACAGGCCGTTGTCCTCGATGAGCCTGAGCAATCCCTCGTCGAAGATCCCGGCATCGATCAGTACCGCATCACCGGGACCGTCCGGTCCGATCAGGTAGCAGTTGGAGAAGTGGAGTACCGAAAAATAGCTGAAAAACCTCACATTTTATACGCCTTGGTCTCGAAGAAGGCGTCCTCCGTGTTCGAATAGCTAAAATCCGCCTCGGAAATCTGGGCTTGCTCGAACCTGACCTGCTTGAGGTTGCAGTCTTTGAAACCGACCCGGTTCAAACTGGAAGCTATAAATCGGCTGGCATAGAGGTCGGATTCGTCAAAAAGCGTCTCCCGGCATTGGATGCCGCAGAAGTTGCAGCGAAGGATGTCGGAACCGGAGAAATCGCAATTCTCAATACTCGAACCGGCAAAAATGGTGTTGTAGAGCTTGACGTTTCGAAAACAGCAATTCGCCAGCACCGAAAAATCCAGGTAGACCAGGCGGATGCGGCTACCGGAAAAGTCGACACCCCGCAGATCCGTTTGGGAGAGAATGCAGCGCTCGATCCTCTTGCCGCTCAGATCCAGATCCTTCAGTACCAAGGAGGAAAGATTCAGCTCCGAGATTACCTCAGAGCCGGACAGCATGGCAGCGGCCTCTTGATCGTAGCCTTGCGGATCTTCCAGATGTTTTCTGCAGACATCCCGCTGGTGGAGCGCCCAGTTGGCGCACCCGTCGGTGCTGCAGGTTCTGAGGGAGAACATGGGCAAAGCTTAACGTATAACCTGTTGCCGACACAAGCATACACACGCCCCATCCGGGAACCTCGAGCCCCGTACCTGCCGTTGCGCGGAAGCGGCTTTTACGTGTAGTATTTTCAAATCATGAGGACCTGTTATTTCTGCGGAACACAATTGGACGAAAAGATGGAGGTGCACCGGTCCTCCACCTGTGTTTCCTGCGGCAAGGATCTGAAGATCTGCTACAACTGCCGCTTCTACAGCAAAGGGGTGCACAACGACTGTCTGGAAACCTCGGCCGAACCGGTGCGGGATAAGGATAGGAGCAACTTCTGCGATTACTTTCAGTACAGGGATACCGCCTCGGCGGATAACAGCTCCGCCGATCCGAAGGGCCACGCCAGAGAAGACTTTTTCAAGCTGTTCGGGAATGGTGAGTAAACCGCTGCTTTTCTACGATTCCGGGGCGGGGGGGGTGCCCTGTCTGGCGGCCGTCCGGGCTCGCCTGCCGTCGGAGCAAGCCATCTACCTGGCCGACAGAGAGAACTTTCCCCTGGGAGAGAAACCGGCGGAGACCGTCCGCCGGGTAGTGCTGGAGAGTATTACCTGCGCGGTCGAGCGCTTTGCCCCGCGTATGGGCCGGTTGGAGGAGTCGAGCCGGTGATTACCGAGTTGCGGGAAGGCCAGGTGCTGTACGGCATCAATAACATCTACACGGTGGAGGTGCACGGGCGGCAGATGCTGTGTAGAATCAAGGGCAAAATCCTGAAAAGCGAGCAAAACGTCTACAATCCGATCGCGGTGGGGGATTTCGTCCGCCTTCACTCCGATCCGCATTCCGAGGATGTAGGCTGGATCGTGGAGCGACGTCCCCGCAGCAGTTCCCTGATGCGCTGGAACAAGAAGCGCAAGGCGATCCAGGTGCTTGCCGCTAATGCCGAAATCCTGGTCTGCGTGAGCTCTACCCAATCCCCCCCGTTCCGCCCGCGCTTCATCGACCGGCTCCTGGTCAGCGGCGATCGACTGGAACCACTGATCGTGGTCAACAAATACGATCTTTCGCTCAGCCCGGGGGCTAAGGATCGCATTCGCAACTACAGGCGAATAGGCTATACGGTGGTCAAGACCTCGGCCCTCACCGGGAAGGGGATCGGGGAGCTGCGCCGGAAGATAAAAAACAAAGTGGCCGTGTTTTGCGGCCAATCAGGGGTGGGTAAGTCCACCCTTCTCAACAGGATGTTTCCCGGTTTAGACCTGGCGATTGGGGAGATTTCCAGCAAGTACGATCGGGGAAGCCATACAACCAGCTTTGCCAGCTTGATTCGGCAGGCTGGCGATTTTTCCATAATCGATACCCCCGGGATCCGGGAGTTGGAGATCGCCGGCGTGGAGGCCCGGGATCTGGCCTTCTACTTCCCGGAGTTCGTGCCGATTGCCGAGAAATGTTCCTACCCCAGTTGCCGGCACGTGGACGAACCTGGATGCGCGGTGCGGCAGGCCGTTGAAAGAGGATTGATCCATCCGGATCGTTACGAGAGTTATTTGAGGATATATGAGGATGTCGAAGCATTCGCCAGAGCCTTCCCTGGATCCCCACACACTTGATCTCCTGGGTTTCCAGAGCGTTCGGCGGGCCCTGCAGGAACGCTGTTTCAGCCAGGCGGGCCGGGTTGCCCTGGAAAATCAGCGTATTGCCACGGATCCCGGTGAGGTAGCCGAACGCAAGGCCCAGGCCGTTGCTTTCCGCCGGCTCCTGGAATCCGGAAAGGCCTTTCCGGATCTGGATTTTCCAGACGTTGGCTCCCTGCAGCCGAAGCTGCACAAGATGGGAACTCTCTTCGAGCTGGCCGAGCTCTTTGCCCTGGGTCGATTCATCGTCTCGGCCAGGCGTCTGTCCAAGGCCGTGCAGGCCTCTGAGGAGGAGCTCCTGCCACCCCTGGGCCGGGAGGTGCCGGATCTGAAGGACCTGTCCAAAGCCATTTTTGCGATCATCGACAGAGAGGGAGCCCTGCGGGAAAACCATATTCCCGTGTTGAAGGAAATCCGGGATAGAATCCGCTCTCTGGAGCGGGATATTGCCAAAACGGCCAAGGGCTATCTTCGTGATCCGACCTATCAGAGTCTCTGGCAGGCCAAACAGCCGTCTGAGAAAAACGGCCGGGTCGTGCTGCCGATCAAGAGCAACTTCAAAGGCCGCATCCCGGGTATCGTCCATGACGTGTCGGCCAGCGGATCCACCGTGTTCCTGGAACCGGCGGAGATCGTGGAGAAGAACAACGCCATCGTGGCGGAGCAGAATCACTACCGAAGAGAGGTGCATCGCATCCTCCGGGAGTTGAGCGCCAAGGTCACGGATCACTCCACTGAGATTCAAACTCTTTTCCGCACCGTGGCCTATCTGGATACCCTGCAGGCCCGGGCACGCTACGGGATTCAACTGCACTGCGCGCCGGCGGTTCACTCGGACCGTATCTTGACGCTCTACGAGGCTCGGCATCCTCTGCTTGGAGGCGCCTGCGTACCGATCACCGTTGTGCTGGGGGGAGAGTACCGTGTGCTCATCGTCACCGGTCCCAATACCGGGGGCAAGACAGTAACCCTGAAAACCGTAGGTTTGCTGGCGGCCATGAATCAGTTCGGCATGGAGGTTCCGGCCCGGGAGGATTCAACCCTGCCGGTTTTTGACAATATTGTGGCCGATATCGGGGATGAACAGTCCATCGAACAGTCCCTGTCCACCTTCTCCGCCCACATCGTGAACATCTCCCGAATCATCGGTGGTTCCACCTCGGCTTCCCTGGTTCTGTTCGATGAGCTGGGGGCGGGTACGGACCCGGAGGAGGGAGTGGCCATAGCCATGGGCCTGCTGGATCATTTCATCCAAACCGGGTGCCTCTGCATGGCCACCACCCATCACGGAATCCTGAAGAACTACGGGTACTCCCGCCCCGGAGTGGAGAATGCGGCCATGGAATTCGATCTGCAGAATCTCAAGCCCACCTTTCGTATCATCCTGGGCGTACCCGGAGAGAGCCACGCGCTGGAGATCGCTCGAAGAACCGGTATTCCCGCTGCTATACTCGATTCCGCCGAACAGTATCTGAAGGAGGAACGGGGGGAGGCGGCCGAGCTGATCAACCGGCTCTCGGAGAAGCAGCGGAAACTGCTGGTCACCGAGGAGCAGCAGCACAGCCGGGAGCAGCAGCTGCGGGAGAAAACCCGAGAGACGGATTTAAAGGAACTTCGTCTGCGCCAGAAGGAGCTCGAGTTGCGGGAGCAGGGCATCGCGGAGCTCAAACGCTTCGTGAAGGACAGCCGCAGCCGATTCGAGAGCCTGGTAGCGGGCCTTAGGAACGAGGGGGGGCGGGATGAGCGCAAGCGGGCCGCTTCTTACCTCAACGAGTTGGCCGAACACGTGGACAAACAGGAGCAGGCCCTGGAGGCCGAACGAGCACAACTCTCTCAGAGCCCCGGGGTGGCTCTGAGAGAGGGTGCCGAGGTGCTGATCAAGGGCACCGGAAAGCGCGGTGTGGTGATCCGGCGAGCAAAGGGGGAACGCTGGGTCGTGGCCACCGACACCCTGCGGGGAACCTTTCCCGCCGGGGATCTGCAGGCCCTGGAAGAGGATCAGAAGGCCGGGACCGCTGCAGGGGAGCCGCTGCTTTCGGTCAGTGAGGAGCTGGAGAGTCCTCCCCCTGAGTTTCAACTCGACCTTAGAGGGATGCGATTGGAAGAGGCCCTCAAGCACGTGGAGCGCCAGATTGATCGGGCCCTTGTCAGTGGGATGGGAGAGTTCTCCATCGTGCACGGAATGGGTGAGGGGATTCTTCAGAGGGGCATTCACGAATACCTGAAGCGAAACAAAGACGTGAAAGACTACTTCTTCTCCACCCCGGAGCAGGGCGGTTTCGGCAGAACCGTGGTGCGTCTCTGAGCGGTGTCTGTCCCCCTACCTGTACTCGATCAACGCGCCGGCGCCCTGAAGCCGGGACAGCACCTCTTTGATGGATAGATCGGAGGTGGAAGCCCCGGCGGTCAGGGCCACCACCGAATACTGCAGAATCTTCTCCACATCCAGTTCCTCCGCCCTGTACAGATGGATTGCCGGGCCGTTTGCCCCAGCCAGGGCGTGGAGCTTGCGGGTGTTGCTCGAGTTTCTGCCCCCCAGCACCAGGGAAGCGTCGGCCAGTTTCGAGTATTTTTGAATCCATCTCTGCCGCCTTGCCACGAAGGGACATAGACTGTCCACTACCCTGGGCTGCAAGCCCCGGCGATCCAGGGCGGCAACGACCTCGTGAAAAAAATCGGGGGTAATCGTGGTCTGGGCGAAAACGGCTATCTTCCGCCCCTTGATCACGCGGCGGGCATCCCTGGCCTTGGGCAGGACCACCGCATCTTCACCGGCGTAGCCGAGGTGAGCCTTGACCTCGGGATGATCCGGATCCCCCACGATGATAATCCGATATCCGGCCTCCCTCATTTCCCCGATCTGCCCGTGTACCCGTTTCACCCGCGGGCAGGTGAAATCCCTGACCTCGGCCCTTTGCAGACGAAGCAGCTGCTGTTCCTGCGGAGGGATTCCGTGGGTACGCACGATAACCTCATCGCCGGGGCGTGCCTCCTCCGGGCTGTTCAGATTATCCAAGCCCCGTGCGGCCAGGCCGTCGGTAACGTCTCTGTTGTGTACCAGCTGGCCGTAGGAGACGACGCGTCTGCCCGGTGGGGTAGGGAGGGATAACAACTGTTCGGTTCCTCGAATCGCCCTGCGCACCCCTGCGCAGAAACCGGCGTTTCGATCTACA
>CAZFMD010000010.1:22381-30804 GCA_964520025.1 uncultured Spirochaetaceae bacterium | reverse complement strand
TCGCGAAAGCGGTCGAACACGACGATGGAGACCTTCTTCATCTTGACGATCATTGGTTGATCCTAACCAGTTTCTTCTTGGCGATCTTTCCTCGTACAACCGCCGCGGTTTGTTCGTCCCCCATGTAGATCTGTATCATCCGAATATTCTCCCGGGTTTCGGGGATCTTAACCTTCTCGAAGAGGTTGACCCGTTGGCTGGTAATCCTCAGCTCCTCTCCCAACAACTCGGCCTGTTTCGTTAAAATGCTGAGCCTAGCATCCATGGAAGCCAGCTGTTTCACCTGCTCGATAGCCCTGTCCACCCACAGGGGCAGTTCGAACAGGTCGTACGCAGCTACCTCGAAGTGGATGTCTTGAAAGACCGGGATATCCACGCCGGCGATATTGCCGATTTCCGTATCTAAGGATGTTACGGTGAGTAGCTCGGAAAAGGCCACATCTTCCCCGAATACCGCGATCCAGCTGAGAATCTCACGGAAGCGAAGCTCCCGATTGCGTCCCAGCTCGGCTGCCTGAGCTTCTATTTTCCGTATCTCCATCTGCAGCTGCTGTTTCTTGAGCATCAGGGTGGGCAAATAGCGTAGAAAGCGTTTGAGCGAATCCTTCTGCCTTTTTAGCTCGTTCTTGGTGAACTTGATCTTGGCCACGGGTACCTACTCTCGGATCGGCTCCGCAACTTTTGCTCGTTCGGGCCAGAACTTTTTGGTCAACTCCGAGCGCAGGCCCGTTTCCTCGGGGGAGAAACAATCGGCCAGGATCTCCCAGCCCTTGTCCAGAGCCCCCTCCAGGGGAATGTTCACAGACAGGTCCATCATCTCCCTCTCGAAGATGTCTCCGTATTTGAGCAGCTTCTGATCCCATTCGGACATGCGAAAGCCCATGGCCTTCTTCTCCATGGACTCCAGATAGGCTGCGTACAGCTTGATCATGCCGTCCATGAGGGAGCGGTGATCGTCCCGGCTATCCTTGTTTACCAGCTGCTTGAGACGGGAAAGCGAACCGAAAGGCTCGATTCTGCCGTTGCGCAGGTAGAACTGTCCCTCGGTTATATAGCCGGTGTTGTCCGGAACCGGGTGGGTGACATCGTCACCGGGCATGGTTGTCACCGCCAGAATGGTAATGGATCCGGCTCCTTCGAAGTCAACCGCCTTCTCGTAGCGAGAGGCCAGTTGGCTGTACAGGTCCCCGGGATAGCCCCGGTTGGAAGGAACCTGCTCCATGGTGATGGCGATCTCCTTGAGTGCGTCGGAGAAGTTCGTCATATCGGTGAGCAGGACCAGCACCCGCCGGCCTTTCAGGGCAAAACGTTCGGCCACGGCCAGGGAAATATCAGGCACCAGGAGCGCCTCCACAATCGGGTCCGCTGCGGTGTGCACGAAGAAGATGGCCCGGCTCATGGCCCCGCCCTCTTCCAGGGTATCCCGGAAGTACAGGTAATCGTCGTACTTCAGCCCGCAGCCGCCCAGGATGATCATGTCAACCTCCGCCTGCATGGCGATTCTTGCCAGCAGGGGATTGTACGGTTCTCCGGAAACCGAGAACACGGGCAACTTCTGAGATTCCACCAGGGTATTGAACAGATCGATCATGGGGATACCTGTTCGAATCATGTTGCGGGGTATGATTCTCTTGGCCGGATTTACAGACGGTCCCCCGATTTCGATCAGATTTTCCGTCAGGGAAGGACCCTTGTCGCGGGGTTTTCCCCCGCCGTCGAAGACCCTTCCCAGCAGGTCATCGGAGAAGGAAACCCTCATTGGGTGTCCCAGAAAGCGAACCTCGTCTCCGGTAGAAACTCCGCGAGAACCGGAGTAAACCTGCAGAACGACCTTGTCCTCCGCCAGCCTGATTACTTCGGCCAGTGAATCCCCATGGGCCGAGCTCACCACGGCCAATTCGCCGTAGCGGATGTCCGAGGCGCTCACCGTGATGACGTTCCCCGCGATTTCGTCGATCTTGCTGTACACTTTACGCATTGTCTTGCTCCACGGTGCCGATCCTTTTTTCATCCAACATCGCTCTGATATCCTTCTCCAGCTGTTTCAAGGCTTCAGTGTTCCACTGCGTCGAGTTCAAATCGAGAAATTTCTGCCGTATCTGATAGAACCAGCTCCTGGCCTGCCCCTTCTCGGAAAGGTCGAGCTTGGCGCTAAGGATCTCCAGAAGCAGATCGAAGACGTATCTCTGCCGGTCCGTATTGACAGCCGCATCCACCGGATCGAAGGCGTTCTGCTGCAGGTACACCGCATCCAGAAAATCGGCCTTGAGGTACACGATGTAGTCATCCAGGCTGGTGCCCTCCTCTCCGACGACCTTCATCATCTGATCAACCTCGTTGCCCCGGTATAGAATTTGACGACCGTAGGCCACCTTATCCTCATCCACAGCCCCGGTGTACTTGCTCCAGCTGTCCAGAGGATGGATGGCCGGATACTTGCGGGCGTCTGATCGCTCCCGGGACAGCCCGTGAAACGCCCCCACGACTTTGAGGGTCGATTGGGTGACCGGTTCCTCGAAGTTCCCTCCAGCAGGACTCACCGTACCGCCAATGGTCACCGAGCCGATGCTCTTGTCCTTCAAACGAACCAGCCCGGCACGTTCGTAAAAACCGGCAATGACCGACTCCAGATAGGCGGGGAAGGCCTCCTCTCCCGGGATCTCCTCCAGTCGGCCGGACATCTCGCGCATGGCCTGGGCCCAACGAGATGTGGAATCCGCCAGTAACAGCACGTTCAGCCCCATCTGGCGGTAGTGCTCCGCTATGGTTACCCCCGTGTACACCGACGCTTCCCGGGCCGCTACGGGCATGGAACTGGTGTTGCAGATAATGACTGTCCGTTCCATCAGGGACTTGCCGGTTCGCGGATCGATCAACTCGGGGAACTCCCGCAGGGTCTCCACGACCTCTCCGGCCCGCTCTCCGCAAGCCGCGATCACCACGATATCGACCTCCGCGTTGCGGCTGGTGATCTGCTGCAGAACCGTTTTACCGGCCCCGAATGGCCCGGGAATACAGTAGGTTCCGCCCCGGGCGACCGGGAAAAAGGTATCGATGATACGAACCTTGGTAATGAGGGGCTCGGTTGGTTTGAACCGTTCGTCGTAGGCATCGATCGGGCGTTTGACAGGCCACTCGAAGGCCATGGTCAGAGCCACGGTGTTGCCCCGGGAATCCTTGAGTTTGGCGATTGGTTCTGTGATCGTGTAGGATCCCGCCTTGGCCAAAGAGACGACCCGATAGGTGTCGTAGAAGTTGTAGGGCACCATGATCCGGTGTTTGAAGATCCCCTCCGGAACCGTGCCCAGGGTGACGCCTCTGCTCACCGTATCCCCCTCTTTGGCCACGGGGGTGAACTCCCACTTCTTTTCATCGGATAGAGGGGACAGATACACGCCCCGCTGCAGGAAGAATCCGTGTTTTTCGGCCACGATGGTCAGGGGATTCTGCAGCCCGTCGTAGATCTGGCCGAGCAGCCCGGGCCCCAGGCGAACCGAAAGCAGATCCCCGCTGAACTCCACCGGATCTCCGATTCCAATACCCCGGGTCATCTCGAATACCTGCATCTCGGCCCGCCGGCCCCTGATTCGGATGACTTCGGATTTCAACCTCTTGTTGTCAACTACAACGTAGCCGACTTCGTTCATAAATACGTCGTCATTGGTATCTACGGTGATCATGTTGCCGGTCACACCGACGACTTTCCCTATATTTTTTGCCATTTCAGTTGTCTCCAACAGGGGTAATTATTTCGGAATAGACCTTGTCGAACATATTCCTCCCCTTCTCTTCGTCAAAGAGAGCCTTTCGTGCCAGAAGCTGCAAACGCAGAGCGTATACCAGGATCTTGTCGATATCGAAGTAATGCCCGACCTCCAGTTGGTCCAAGAAACTCCAACGCCCCCGATTCAGGGTATCCTCCGCCTGAAGCGGAGATTCCTGAGCAAAAGCCTCCCTGGCAATCGTCTGGGGATCCAGCACGCCCGGGGATTCGACCAGGTAAGTCTCCGCCTCCCGGCCTTGCTTCTTGGCTCGAAGTCGAACCAGCTCGTTTCTCAAGGAGATCTCCCACTGCCGCCAGAGCTCGAGGGTTTTGCAGCTGGCAGGGGTGGTCTGGAGCTCGGTCGCGCTGGTCGCTACGAGCAAACGATAGTGCCCGGGGCTGATGTGCTGCCGGCAGGTCACCAGAAAATCTTCATGAGAGGGAACGTTCTCGCTGTCATAGAACAACAGCGGTAACGAGGCCACCAGATAGTAGTACTGGGCCAAACGTCTTAGGTCTCCTTTTGGGCTGCTTCTTCAACGATTTCAGAAATTTTAGGATTGAGATACTCCGCCAGGATCTCGGCTATGCCCTGATCCGTGAAGTTGTAGTAAGCCGAACCGTCCTTCATGGCTATACGAAACCCGGCTTCGATTTCCGGGAAGGGTTTCAGCTCCACACCCTTCTTGAGTTCCTCAGCCAACCGGCTTTTCAACTGTTTTTGGATTTTCTTGAGGTCAGAAGCCGAGAGCAGCACCTGGAGATTCGGGATTTGTTTCTTGCTCCAAGATTTGATCAAGGATACGATCGCCTCTTCAAGCACCTTCCTCGTGTAGGCCTCTTTGGTTTGCTCAGCGATCAGGGCATCGAATAACTCGGTAATGCGAGTCCTGAGGCTGAGGATCGTATTTCTCCCGGCCTGAGCCACCGCATCCCTGGCTGTATGTTCGAAGCGCCGGACCTCATCCCTGGCCTTTGTGATGATTCCTGAAGCCTCATTGTGGGCTTCGGCGATTATATCATTGGCCTTGTGTTGGGCCTCCTTGAGAACCCGGGCAGATTCTTGTTCCGCGGATTTGATCCCCTCTGATTTGATCTTATCGATCAGTTCTTGAAGCTGTACGTCCATCGTGCCCTCGTAAATGTAAGTGATTCTTGAATGATAAAATAACCAACGGTATCTAAAAAATCAACGCTGCGCCTACTTTGGACCCGTGACATAGGTACAGACCTTTTCGAATTTCCTCTCCACAAGGTGGTGTACGACCTCCGGTGCTGCACAATCCCGAATCCTCTCAAACAACATCTTTTTAACTTCTGCGATCATTACCTCAACGCTCTCGTACTGATAGGCATCTATGGTGCTGAGCGTGTCCAGAAGCTCACGTACGCAGGATATTTCGCTCAACAGGATACCCTTGTTTCCCATATAGACGTAGTTGGTGATTTCCTGACTGTCCTTTCTCTTTTCCAAAATCTCGAGAAGATCATTGATATCCTCTTCCAGATCCTCCAGTTCGATCCTGAAGATGTTGATAAATTTATTCAGCGCTGCACGCTGCGGCATATGGTATCGCTCCTCTACTCCTGGCCGGCCAGGACCCTATCGATTTCGGGGTAATCCCCATCCAGCTTTTCGGACATGGCCTGGGCGGCGTTTCGGAATCCGTCCAGGATGGCTTTATCCTCACTACCTCCCTGTCCTCCCACCGCCTGTACGGTTCCCGAGTACATGATCTTACCGTCGGATACGCGGATGATCCGCGTGGTGGCCGTGGTCTGGGACTTGAAGATGTTGTATTTTTTACCACCCAGCTCGACCTGATTCACGTAGTAGCCGTCGTTCAGTACCATGACGAGGTAGGAGACCTCTTTTTCCAGCCCCATTCTCCTGATTTCGTTCGGATCGCCTCCGAACACCTTTATGAACGCATCGCCCAGCAGTACGCCGTTGTACTGGCTGAAATCGAAGGCCATATCCTTCAAACGGTTGTACACCGAGTCGAGAATCACCGGATCGTCCTGAATCATTTCTCCGGCTTTCTCCATAACCAAAATTGTGGCTTTGCGAGCCGGTGGCACGTAGACAAAATCCTTGGTAATGCCCTGGAAGGGATACGAGTAGCCCTTGACCCGGTACACCAGGGATGCCCGGACGATATTCTCGCTGTTGGGATTGTCCAGGCGGGCGATGGCACAGTTGGATTGACCGTAGTCATTCGTGGCCACGAAATTCGTCAGCAACCCGGACCCCTGGACAAACTCGAAATAGATCGGCGCACCGGTGATCAGAGCCTTGCCCGATCCGAAGTTGTAGGTCAGGATCACGCTCGGATTGAGGGAGTTTTCGCTACCGACGTCGATCGAGCTGGCGCTGATCTGGTTCTTGTTGGCGTCCACCCATTCGGTCCCGGGCTCCATCTCCAAACCGGCGGCGATCTTGGTAAGCTCGGTTTGGGCGGTATCGACGATCGCCCGGATATCACCGGAGGTACTTCCCGCCTCTTCGGCCTCCGCCAGTATCGTCACCAGTTGGTTGACTCCTTCGGAAATTGCCCCCTGTTCGACTTTGGCCAGTCCGTTTTCCAAGAATTCATTCAAGCGCAGAGCCAGTTCTCCATCACCTTTGGCGGCCGTCGCTTGGGGCTGCTGCGGTTCTCCCTGAACACCTTGAGAAACCGAATCGCCGTCCTCGGGCTGTTGCACAGGCGCAGGGCCTGACAGACAGCCGATACAAACCGCTGCCACGAAAATGATCAGCAATGACTTCAAACCCCCGGCTTTCATACAGTACCCTCCGGTTACCAGATTACTTCTAAAACGAGAGGCTCCGAAGAGGTGAGGATCTCCGGAACCGTTACGGAATATGTTACGGTGCGACCGTCCGGGCTGAGCTCGCCCAGAGTATGATCCCGCACCTCAGCCGGTACGGTCACCGAGTAAACCAGCTCGTATCCCTGGAAGAAGGTTTCGATCATTTCAAGGGAATCTTCGCCGATCTCCTCCCCCTGCTGTCCTTCGTAGATCAGCTGCCTGAAGGTGGTTGTACCGCCCTGGGTTTCCAGAGTGATGCCCAGCTGTCCTTCCCGTCCGAGGGCGTTCACCGCTTCCACGGAATCGAACTCAAGCTCCGCCTGGATGTAGATATTCTCCTCATCCTCCCGTTCCTTCAGGTCTGTAAGGCTCAAACCCTCGATGCTCTCGGCACTGCGGCGGAACTCCTCCTCATTCACCGGCAGGGGAAGCTGCTTCTCCGACCGGCCGGCATCGATATTCTTGATGAATTGAGAGACCGTGTAGGACAGGGTGAGAACACCGGATCCATCCTGGCGAATACGGATATCGCTTTCAATGCCGATGCAGGAGGACAACAGCGCAACGATTATTACAGGAACACAATAGAACCATCTTTTCATTGATCATGCAAACCTATACAAGTTGGTGTATTATAGACTATGTGTTTGAAAATATCTATTACCTTGCTCTTCTTGAACAAAAAATAAGCCGGTGATAGACTCAAGGCTCGCGAAAAGTCAAGGTATGAGAGGAGTGTGACTTGCTTAGGAAATTGAACCTCGTACTACTCGTTACTCTTCTGTTTTGTTGCCTGCCCGTCGGGCTGGCCTTTGCTCAGGAAGAACCGGAGGAGCAACCTGTAGAGGAGCCTTTCACCATCTACACACTCGGCCAGCAGAGCCTGTCCATCAGCGCGGGAATGTTCATCCCGCTATTCTTGCAGGAGTTTCCGCTGTTTGGTGGTGCCGTCATCCCAAACGCGGAGGATGATAAGATGCTGAAAACCCGGGTGGCCGGGTCCCTGCAGTGGGGCATCCATCTCAGCAACAACTGGATGACAGGGCTTGAGATCGGCGGGATACTAACCAAAGATATCAACGACACGCCGTACTACATGCTGCCGATTACTGTGAAGGGATCGTACATCATTCATTTCTTTCCCTTCGAGTTCCCGATTTTCGTAGGCACGGGAATGAATATCATGAAGTATTCGGATATTCTGAACCTGACCTGGATCGTCAAACCCGGTTTTTCATCGATTTGGAAGTACAATATCAACTGGGGCTTCGGCTTGAACGTGGTGTACTGGTGGGTTCCTCAGTTCTGGCCGGACGATCATACCAAAGGCCGCATGGGGAATTTTCTTGAAATCACCCTCACCGCCCAGTACAACTTCTAGAGGAAACCGTGAAATGAATCTATATCGATATATACGCTGGATTATCTTGCCTGCTCTGCTGTCCGTGTTTTTGCTCGGATGTGATAAAACGCCTATTTTCTACACCCTGGAGGGTGTATACCCGATTGATAAAGACCTGGGGCTGACCAACAACATAGCTGTCTTCGAGATGACGTTGTTTTCGGATACGGATACATGGTACTTCGCAGCCGCAGGCACGCTTTATGCACGGAGTAGCTCAACAGACAGTTGGAAACCCTTGTCCCCCCCGGTAGCCGGAGCTTCCTGCGATACCATCGAGGTCTTCGGCGGCCTTCTGTATGCCGGTTTCTACGAGCAGGACGGGACGGGATTGGGGCTGTACAGGGTGGATCCGGACGATAATCCGGCCAGTTTTGATGACAGCACAAACCCGATCAGTGTGAATTGGACAAAAATCGCCGATGCCGCGGTTCAAGATAAACA
>CAZFMD010000010.1:14838-22281 GCA_964520025.1 uncultured Spirochaetaceae bacterium | reverse complement strand
TCTATACCTGTCCGCCAAGGACGGCAAACTGTGGAGATACGACGGCAGCGACTGGGACGACACCACGACCGTAAAGATAGACGATACCGGCGTGCGCTTCACCCGTTTCATCGACGATACCAGAAGCGGTGATATCCTGGTGGGTACCGAAGGAGCGGGATACTACAAGCTGACCGGAGGCGCTCTGAGCAGCGTTCAGCGGCGCCCGAGCCCGACTCTCGATCTGTACAAAAGCGCGATCAACAGCTTCTATCTCGATACAGCCGTACCGCCGGGAATTCTCTTCGCCTGCACCTACGGTTCCGGGCTATGGCGGGAGGTGTATGATACGGATGCCGGCGAGTGGAAGTGGTACCAGGAATAATTTCCCGTCGACCGGATTCCGAACAGCGAATCCTGCTCCTGAAGCCCTCTGGGATAGGACACCTGCCCGGATAGGGAAAATCGGTAAAATCCGAAGTTTTTCTTAGGATTTTGCTAAAAACCTGAGGGTTCGCAGGGGTCTACAGAGCGGATCGGGTCAAAATGCCCAGCTGGGTCATTTTGACCGAGCGGCGGGTTGAGCGGTACTTTACTGGCCGGCGTCGCTGCCGGAGACCCTACCGCCCCCCTGGAAGAGAAACTCCATAGCCTCCCGAAGCTCCCCATCCTCTGCGTAGTACATGGTCTCCCGCTCCTCCGGGGTCAGCCCAACAAGCTCGTGGCTGCAGTAGTGAATCCAGAACTCGTCCTGCTCCTTCTCCACCACGTATTTCCGGCAGTAGTAGTCGGGCTGCAGGGGAAGGGCCTTTCCCGTGTATTTGCGGATCTTGTAGTCATGGACCGCGATACGAATGTCTTTGCGGGGGATCCCCTTCTCCAAAATGATGTCGACCAGGTGGTTGATGGTTCGTCCCGTATCGAAGATGTCATCCACCAGCAGGACCCGGTCCCCCTGCCGGAGATACTCCGGATCATAGGTCCACCCCTCCACCTTGATACGCTGCTGGACCTTGACATCCGCGTAGGAATGGGCAACCACGGCGGCGTAGTACACGGGCCTGTCTTCCAGGCGGATGAATTTGAAGTACTCGCTGATCACATTGCCCAGATAGGCGCCGCCCCTTAGGGACACGTAGATCACGTCCGGCACAAAACCGGATTTGTAGATCTGGTAGGCCAGCTTGATGGCATTGTTGCGAAAGGTACGATACGGCAGAAAGTTCTTGGTCATGGCCTACACTCCTTCCTGGGCATGATGCTGGGTAAGTATCTCGGTACGATCCTTGTGAATGGCGATGGTGTGCTCGAAATGCGCGGAATCGCTGTTGTCCGCCGTAACCACGGTCCACTTATCCTCCAGGAGCCGCACCTGCCAGTCCCCCTGGTTCAGCATCGGCTCCAGGGCCAGGATCATTCCCGCTTTAAGTCTGGGATTCGGACCACTGGACACGTAGTTGGGTATCTGGGGATCCTCGTGTTGAGAAAAGCCCACCCCGTGACCGCAGTACTGCCGCACCACCTCGAAGGAATGGGATCGGGCATGATCGTAGATTGCCCTGGATATATGGCTGATGCGATTTCCGCAGACCGCCTGCTCGATTCCCAGAGCCAGGCATTCCCTGGTAACCCGCATCAGCTTTTCCCGGGCCGGGCTTACCTTGCCCACCGGAAGGGTCACAGCGGCATCGGCGTAGTACCCCCCCACATTTACCCCCAGGTCCAAACCCACGATGTCCCCGCGCTTGAGCTTCCTCTTGCCGGGGATACCGTGGATGATCTCATGGTTGATGGATACACAGAGAGAGGCGGGGAAATCCATGTAGCCGAGGAAAGCCGGTTCCCCTCCCCGGCCTCTCACATACTCTCGGGCGAAGTCGTCCAGCTCAGCTGTGGAAATTCCCTCCTCCACTATTGCTCTGAGCTTCTCCAGGGTTTCGGACAGGATAAATCCAGCATCCCGGATCTTTCCGATCTCGGTGTGATTCTTGAGTCTTATCATTTATTCGGGCTTGGGTTCTTTGGGTTTTTCCTTTTTTGCCACGTGCTCGGAAGAGGTGATCAGACTCTCCACGTCCTCTCCGAAGGACTGCCGGATCACCTGCGGAACATTGTCGGTCTGCCCGCCGGTTATGGTAACCATTCCCTGTATGAGCACACCGTCTTCCACGTTCAGCTTGGGGGTGGCGACATTGCCGAGAACTTTGCCATTGGCCAGAAGATCCACCTCTTCGGTGGCCGTGATGTTGCCGATCAGGGTTCCCCCAATCGTCACCCTCCTGGCGTAGATGTCGGTTTTCACCTTACCCGTGGGACCCACGGTCAAATGGTCCTCCGTCTTGATTTCCCCGTCGAACTTGCCCTCGATAAGAATCGATCCGCTGACGTAGAATCGTCCCTCGAAAACCGAGTTCTCACCGATGACACTATTGTTCGGTATATCGTTGCGTGTAGCCATTCATTGCTCCTTGCTGTGGCAACCGTATCATGTTTCTTATTCCCGTTCAAGGATTCGAAGAATTCGATGAGCGTGGAAATTGCTGACATCCAAATCGATAGCGTATTCGCACTCCCGGCGTGCCGCGGCCCTGTCACCGAGACGCAGGTACTGCTCTCCGATTCGAGACCGGATTCGGGATCGATAGTATTGATTCCGTTCCTCCGGCAGCAGATGTTCCGCCTCTATCAGCTGTTCGATCGCCTGTTCCGGGCTGCTGCTCTTTCCCAGGAGCACGGCCAGGTTAAAGCGGGCTTGCCAGTTGTCCTCCCGCTCAAGCCTGTCCCGCAGCAGCCTCTCGGCCTCCGCATCATTCCGGTTCACCGCCGCCAGGATGGCTCTGTAATCCAGTAACCACGGTTCTTGGTTCCTGCCCGTGGCCAGCTGATAGTGACGCAACACGGACTGGGCTCCGGAGAGATCGTTGAACTCGAGCAGATAGGTAAACAGGTGCTCACAGAGCATTCGACTGTCCGGATGCCGGTTGTACAGTTTCCAGAGCGCCGCCTGGTACACAGCGGGTGATGAGGCGGTGTTTTGAACATCCAACAGATACAGCTGGGCCTGGTAGTCGTCGCTATGCTCCTCGAGATAGCTCTGCAGGATCTCAGCGGCCAACTGCCGATCGCCCCTTTCGGTCAAACTGCGAGCGTGGGCCATGACCACTGTTCCAACAGCGGGGAACCGTCCGTACGCTCTCTCCCGAAGGGCATAGGCGGTTTGCCTGTCCTCACCTTGCTCTGCGATCGAAGCGAGGTTGAGATAGGGAGTCCAGGAATAGGCCGGATCGGTGGCTATGATCCTGGTGTACAGATGCTCTGCCTGCTCACGGTCATCGAATATGAGCCGCAGATCCGCCTCCATGATCTGCAGATCCACCCGATCGGTAATCCTGCCCTGCTCCCGCAACTCTTGAATAAGGGACAGAGCGATTTGCTCGTGAGAGGCGTCATAGGATATGTAGATGCTCGGTTCGCGAAACAGGGGATCGCCGATATGGCGGTTCATCACGGCGAAGGCGCTCTGGGCATCCCCCTCAGCCATCCAGAGGAGAGCCGCATCCAGATGGATTCTTGGTTCATCCAGATCCGTACCCAGACGCTGAAGTTGATATGGATCCGGTTTTTCTGCGCCCTCCTGTTCGATCAGTGAAACGATCTGTGCAAGCTGCGGGTCAGATTCCGTATCCGGTAGAGCATCCACCAATCCGGTGAAGTAGGCCTCTGTTTGCAGATAGGCCAAATCTCCGCGGCTTCGTTTGAGGCTGTCGAAAGCGCTCTTTCTACCCTCAGCGGAAGAACGGATCGCGGCGTACAGGTGGATCTGTTCCAGCTTTTTGCTGCCGGGAATACGTTCCGCCGCATCCCGGGAAAAACCGTGCAGCATGGAAAAATCGTTTACATTGTATGATATTTGATACGCCCTTTTGAGAATACGCAGGCTGTTGTACTCTCCCCGCGCTCCGGCCATAGCTTTTTTCAGGTCTTCCAAGGCTCGCTCATAGTAACCGAGAGAGATCTCATAATCCGCCTCAACCAACAGGGCCTCGATTCCTTTGGCCGTGCTGCGACGAGCCGATGCGGTGGTATAGATCAAATAGATCGTGGTACCGGTGATGGCCGCGGCCACTACGATGATGAGCAGAAGTCTCCGTATCCTTGGTTTTTTTTGCTTCAACGTTTTAGGTACGCTCTAGATTCTTACGTATCCCGTCCAAGACTCCATTGATAAAGCGGTATGACTCATCCGTGCCGTACTCTTTTGAAATATCCACGGCTTCATCGATGGTAACCGAGGCGGGAATATCTTTCTGATACAGCAGGCTGTATACGCCCATTCGCAGAATGGCCTGGTCGACTTTGTTGAGTCTGGAAAAATCCCAGTGCTCCAACTGAGTTGTTATCTGCTTATCGACCTCGGCCAGGTTTTGAATCGTGCCCCCGGCTATGAGACGGGCAAAGTCAAGGCTCTCCTGATTCATCTTTTCTCTTATAGAATCATCAAGCCAGGAAAAATCCAGGGACGGTTGATCCCTCTCGCTTGCCGGGCCGGGCGAACAGAGTTCGTACGAGTAGAGAGTTTGAAATGCTAGAATCCGCCCTTTTCTTCTGGCGCCCATGCTCTTAACATGTAAAAAAGCGGATTACCAGGAGAGGTTTTCTTCGAAGATTCGTATCTCCGCTTTCTTTTTCAGCTCATCGAGGAGATCCAGCAGCGCCTCCTGATAGAACTCCGCCTGTTTCTGCTGCAGCAGCTGGGCACTGATCTGTTCTCTTACCGTGCTGTTGTTCTGTGGCGGTATGGGGTCGTCCAGGGCGAGCAGCCGGAAGGGAATTTTTTCGGTCAATCGGATGATGTGGAAACCGATGTTCGACTGCAAGACGCCGCTTATCTCGCCGATGTCCATCTTGAAGGGTTTTTCGAAAAACTCCTTTCCCAGCAACTGCCTCCGGGCCTGATCGTCCCGGCGCAAATACCCGAAATCTCCCCCTTTGTAGCGCGAGTTCTTGTCGTCTGAATACTTAACCACCAGATCGTCGAAAGCCGCACCGTTTCGCAGCTCCCTGGATATCTCCTCCGCCCTGCTTCTGGCCTTGTCTTTCTCATCCGGCGCGGCGAGATTGCGGGTATCGATATAGATGTGCTTGAAGCGCACCATGTCCGGAGCTACGAAGGCCGTTTTGTTGGTATCGTAGAAATCTTCTATCTCCGCCTCCGGAGGTGGAGCCATATTTTCAAACAGGGCCCTCTTTTTCTCCATGACGTACTTCTGCTGCAAGATCGCCTTCTGCAACTGCTCGAGGTACTCATCCCAGGTCAGACCCGACTGCGCGAGCAGTTGCTTGAACTCCTGTTCGGTAAGCTCCCGGTTCAGATTCAGGCCCAGTCCGCCGGTCTGGCGGGCCAGGGTAATGCGTGAATCGATTTCACTCTGGCTCACCGTGATATTGTCCATGGCTGCGGCCTGGCTGATCAGCATCTCACTGATCAGCAGATCGAGGAGTTTCCTGCGGTCATCCATTGTCAATTGATTCTGCGTCCTGGCCTCTAGGTCTTCGATCTGCTGGCGAAACTGCTTGACTGAAATGACCTCGAACTTGGAAAGCTTAACAGTCGCCACAGGTTTGTCGATCAGCTGCGCGAATACAATCGGAGTAACCAGGAGAAGAACTGCTGCAAGAAGTATTATGCGTTTCATCCCACCCAAAGTAATCACCTGCGAAGGTACTGTCAAGTATAGCATCAACCCACGGGAATTTCCGTGTAGCCGATTTTTTCCTTCAGCTTTTTCACTCCGGGTAGTTTTTGGTCCAGCTTCAGACCTTTGTCCAGGTAGCTGAGCGCCAGTTCCCGCTGTCCCAGCCCGCAGTAGATTTCGGCGATTTTCTTGTAGAAGAAGGCATTGTCCTTACGGGAGAAGTCGAAGCGGATCAGCTCTTTAATATAGTCTATCGATGTCTGTGGCGGGAGTTTCGTCACCATCTTGAAGCATGTGATGCTGCGTAACCGCTCTATGATTTCATCGAGAAAATGATGGAAGTAGGGCTGTTCCATTTCCAGCATGCACAGATTCTTGTACAGCGTGGAGGAGCGTATGTATTCACCTCTCTTCTCCAAGGCCTCGGCTATGAGAAACATGCAGTCCATATAGTCTTCTCTACCCAGGCACAGCTCCAACGAGAAATCCGGACGGAACTGAGACAGAGAGTCGTAGAGCTCCAGCGCCTCATTCGCTTCTGAGTTGAGCAAGTTGTAGAAGATGAGCTTCGCCTGGGCGATCAGATCATCCGGACGGCTCTTGAGGTATTCCCGGTAGTCGAATTTCGGTTTGGAAAAGTGTATGGAAAAGGCGCGGTCATAGGACTTGCGCTTCTGCGGATTGCTGAGCGTTTCATAGGCGGCCAGCAACTTCCGCATGTTCTCGTCGGAGTACTGGCGATTAGAAATTTTTAGATCCGGATGCAGCTCCTTAGCTCTCTTGCGGAAGGTCCGTTTTATCTCTTCTGTCGAACAGGCTGGATCGAGACCGAGTACCTCGTAGTAATTTACCAATTCTAAATCTGCCCAACCCTTCTTTAATTGGACTTACATATTTCAACAAAGTATACGTGATGATGATAGTATTGTCAAGCGCGAATTGTCCAATCACGCGCAGGTGTGTACATACGGCGCAGTTTCGTGATAGCGTGGGGCATGTTCGGCTTCCTGATCAAGAAGACATTCTTCGATATGTGGGACAATCTCATCCGCATCGTCCTCCTCAATCTGGGTTTTATTGTCGCCTTTGCCGTTATTATATACTTCCCGCTGCTTTTTCGCGACGTTCCGGTACTGTTTTTCGCAGCTCTAGGTATCGGGATGGGCATTCTCTTCGTATATTCCGGGGTGGTAAGCACCTTAGCATCGTCAGTCGCCGACTACACGAAGCCGGAGTTCAAGGATTTTCTCCCCGCCCTCAGGGCGACCTACCCGTCCAGCCTGCTCTTTGCCCTGGTAAATCTGGTCCTGGTGATTCTCTTTCAGGTTGCCTTTCAGGTGTACGGCGGGATCAAGTCCTTTGTCGGCCCGCTGGCCTCCTCGTTTCTCTTCTGGGTTCTGATCTTCTGGCTCCTGGCCTTTCAGTACTTCTTCTCGATCCAGGCGAGATTGGATAAAAAGTTCGGAAAAGCCATCAAAAAGATGTTTCTCCTGCTACTGGATAACCCGCTTTTTACGATCGGCCTTCTGATCGGTACCCTCATCACCTTTGTTCTTTCGGTGTTTACCGCCTTCCTGCTGCCGGGAATCGCCTCGATCTTTCTCTGGTGGAACGTGGCGCTGAAGCTGCGCCTGTACAAGTACGACTATCTGGAAGAAAATCCTGAAAGTCGCCGTCACATACCCTGGGATGCCCTTCTTACCGAAGACAGAGAACGGGTCGGAAAGAGAACGTTGAAGGGAATGATTTTTCCGTGGAAGGAATGAGG
>CAZFMD010000010.1:0-14738 GCA_964520025.1 uncultured Spirochaetaceae bacterium | reverse complement strand
GCTGATGTGCAGTCGTTTGCCGATTTCCTCGGCTTCTTGAGGGCTGTTGAGGATCGAGGAGTATTTTAGAAACATCCCCTCCTTCTCCATGTTCTTCATCAATCGGGCCAGGGCTTTGCCCGCACCGATAACGTTCTTGGTCACGAAGGCGAAAGAGCGCTTTCCCGCCACCATGCCCGAGGAAGCCAAAAAATGCCCTACTTTGTCCGGAATCTTGCTGCTGAAATTCGAAAGCGTTTCGCTACCCACGACGATGTACTGGTACATCGTCAGTTTGGCATTGACATCATGGGCTCCGTCGATGATATCCACCTGATGGCCCTGGGACTCGATTCCCCTGGCAAGAGATCGGGTGATATTCAGGATCCGGTCTCTGGAATTAGTAGCAAAGAAGACAACTGCCGCTCTCATAACTCACCTGCCTATGCACTGATGCTGTAATGGGTTAGTATACGTTTCAGCTCAAGGAAAGGTCAAGGTTACCGCATTTGAAGCGAACAGGTATATCGATCCTCCTGCAGGTGACCGCCGTTTGCCTGCTTTTGTGCTCCTGCTTGTGCGGATCGGAGAAACAGGAGCTCCAAGTCCAGGAAGTGACAGTTACCGATCACCCCGTGGGCCAAAGCTACTCCATGCATCGTCGGGACGAACAGCTGTACATGATCTATCCCTCCTTGGATGCCTTGTCCCTGAACCTGATCTGCGCCCGGATCTTGCAGGATCCTCTGTCTCCGGCCCTGGAGGATACGAAGTATCTGGACCGGATCAGCTACAGTCCGGACATCGGTTCTGAGTTCGGCAGACACCTGTTCCTTGCCGATGATCGCTTTGAACATATTCTCTATATAGACCGTGAGGCCGAGGGGAACTCGGTGCTGAAGTGGCTGAGTAAAACTGTCACGGAGGACAACTGGTGGATCGATGCCTTTCCGGGCCTCACCGAACCGTTGGCCGCCCTCCCCGAGCAGGAAGGCAATCTCCAGGTGGTGGTTTCTGAGGGATCATCCCTATCTCTGTACCGATTGCAGCCGGAGGGGCAGCCGCTGCAGCTGGCATCCGCCACCCTGTCCTCCGGAGCGTTTCATCCCACGGGCAGGTCCTACCTCGTGCGGCAGGGAGAGAACTGGGCTTTCAGTGTTTATGATAATCGAGCGCAGAGGTTGTACCTCATACATCCGAGACAAGGCACCTTGCAAGTCGAACCGGTATATGCCTCCAGTGAGGTCCACTACGTTACCATTCTCGATGATCGCCTGTGCATCTTACTGTTCGATCCGGCGCGGTCCACCATAACCCTGCTGGAGCGGGCGCTTCTCTGGCATCAAGAGGCGGATCGGCGCTCTTTCGATGTCCTCCCCGTCACCCTCTGTGAGGGCACAAGCTCGGTTTTTCTGACAACGTACCGGGGACAACATCTGTTTCTGTTCAACGAGCTGGCGGTCGATGGGCGGGAAAAGGACAGCTACCAGCTGTCTCTGCTTTACCCGGAGTCTTCCGGTGCGAACTATAGTAAGAAGACTTTGCTAGAGGGGGATGAGAATATCCAGGGTTTCAGCGCGCTCAAAGCTGGCGATACTCTGTACGTTCTCTACCTCAGAGCGGATACGCTCAAGTTGCTCTCCGTATCTCTGCGGCAGCTGGCCCGTTCACCCTAGTTCAGAATCAGGATCTGTCCGCCTAGATAATCGTTTAAAAAAGAGAGAATCCACTCGGTAGTGGCCGTCAATTCTTGCGCCGTTGTATTCCCTCTTTGAAATTGCTGGTGAAGATCTACTAGATCGTTCTTCACAGATTCCGGTATTGTTTCTGCTTCGAGCAGAATCTCGGCAAGGCTGTCGACCCCATCAGCCCCGTTGAAGGGTATCTTTTTATTGCGGCAAATTTTGCCAAGCACCTCGTGAAGAACAGCTTCCAGAATCGCTTCCCCTTTGCGAAGTTGGCCGTTTCCGATCTGCTGTCGGGCCCGGTCCAGAAGGGAATCGTATATGTTTACGCTCAACATGAGATCCTTATGAAAGAAGTATCCCTTCTGTATATCCAGGTTGGCTGCCTTTAGAATGCCTAAAAAAACCTGGGTCGCGTTGTAGTAGTCGAAAAACTTGGCATTTGTAAAGCTGTCAAACTGGGGGCTGGAGGATCCGAAGGTGGATTTCAACAGGCTGAGGCACTTGGTCTTCCACGCGGTGAATGCTTCCGGGGATACTTCCTTTTTCTGTCCCGAGAAGTACAGTTTCTTGCAGGTCTGTTTGATCGCCTCACCCTCGGCGATCAGCTCATCGAAAAGCTTTGCAACCTTACCTGTAGCATCCACATTGAAAACCTAATACACTGAAAACGAAAATACAAATTTTTCATTGCTGAAGAATAGTATAGGAACATTCTTTTGTCAAATCATTAATATTTCAATGATATTATCAATACAAAGTAGAAAATACAAGCTTGTGACAAGGCAAGAAGCAATGAGGGGTACAATCCCGGCCCGGGAGTCGACCCGAAAGTTGTTGGTGATTTTTTCTGGTTGAAATTACCGCTGCTCTAGCGATTGATCCCTAGCGGAATTTCCGACTCTTCCTCTGATTCGTCCGCGGTATCCAGCTGCTCCATCACCGGTTCCGGCTCTTCGATTCGCTCGACCCACCAGTTCGATTCTTCCACCTGCTGCATCTGCTCCAGCCTCGCCTTTTCCACGATATCGGTGGATTCGGGCGATCGGTTCAGCCAGGCTAAAGCAAAAGCCCCGACAATGAAGATCGCTCCAAGGATCGTGGTAAATCGAGTGAGAATATTGCCGGATCTGGAGCCGAAAGCCGAGGAACTGCCTCCGCCGAAAAGTCCGCCTATGCCTTCACCCTGGTCGTCCTGTAGCATGATGACCAGGATCATGAGTAAAGCGGCAATCGCAAAGATGACCAGTAAAACGATGCTCAACAATCCCATCGATCAACCCCCTGCATCGTAGCGCACGATAGGTACAAAAGAATCGGCGGCCAGAGATGCTCCCCCAACCAGCAGTCCGTCGATATTCTCCATGGACATCAACTCAAGCGCATTGTTCGGCTTCACCGATCCGCCGTATTGGATCACCATATCCGCTGCCGCATTTTGGCCGTACAGCCGGCCCACCAGTTCCCGGATGAAACGGTGCGTATCGTCGGCATCCTTGGGTGTGGCGGTCTTCCCCGTGCCGATTGCCCATACCGGTTCATAGGCGATGGTGATTCGTCCCAACTCCTCTACGCCTTCCAGACAGCCCCGCAGCTGCTGTTCCACCACCTTGGTGGTAGTCCCCCCTTCCCTCTGCTCCAGGGTCTCACCCACGCAGAGAACAACCTCCAGATCGTGGGCAAGAGCGAGCTTCACCTTGCGGTTTATCAGCTCATCCGCCTCTCCGTACTTGTGGCGCCGTTCCGAATGGCCCAGAATAACCACCTCTACGCCCAGGTCTTTGAGCATCAGCACCGAAATCTCTCCGGTGTGGGCGCCCTTTTCCTCAGGACCCATGTTTTGAGCTCCCAGGAGAATGTGGCTGCCCTCCAGGCAGCGTTTCACCGGGCCCAGCGCCGTAAAGGCGGGGGCGATCATGACCTTTTTGGCCTCCCGGTCGAGAGATCGAACCAGTTCCCTGGTCAATTCTTCGGCCTCGGCCGAGGTTTTGTGCATCTTCCAGTTTCCAGCTATGTAAGGTGTTCGCATATTATCCTCGTTCTATTTGTTCTGCAGGGCCTGGATTCCGGGGAGAGTTTTTCCCTCCAGGTACTCGAGGGATGCTCCGCCTCCGGTGGATACGTGACTGATTCTCTCATCCAGGCCGAATTGCTTGACAGCGGCCACGCTGTCCCCGCCGCCCACCACCGTTGTCCCGCTGCATTGGGCAACAGCCTTGGCCGTTTCCAGGGTTCCTGTGGCAAAGGCGGGGAACTCGAAAACTCCCAGGGGGCCGTTCCACACAAGGGTCTTGGCCGGTCTGATTACCTCTGTGTACCGTTTCAAAGACTTCTCACCTACGTCCATGCCGATCCTGCCCTCGGGAATATCCACCTCGGCAACGTACTCAGGCTTAGCCGTGTCGGAGAACTCCGCGGCTACCAGATGATCGAGGGGCAGCAGCACCTCCACCCCCTGTTTCTCCGCTTTCTCCAACAGATCCCCTGCCGTATCCAGCAGGTCCTCCTCCACCATGGAGGCTCCCACCTTGTGACCCTGAACCTTCAGAAAGGTATAAGCCATGGCTCCACCGATGATGAAGCTCGACACCTTCGTGAGCAGAGACTCCAGCACTGCGATCTTGGTGGAGACCTTGGCTCCGCCGATGATGGCGACGAAGGGCCTCTGCGGATTCTCCAGAACACCGCCGAGGAAGCGAATCTCCTTCTCCATCAGAAAACCGGCCACCCCCGGGAGGTGATGAGCCACCCCCTCGGTGGACGCATGGGCACGGTGGGCGCTTCCGAAAGCGTCGTTCACGTAGATCTGGCCCAAAGCGGCAAGCTGAGCGGCGAATTGCCGATCATTGGCCGTCTCTTGGCCGTGGAAGCGCACGTTCTCCAGCAGAAGCACCTGTCCGGCCTGGAGCTCCGCGGCCTGTTTTTCCACCGCCGCTCCTACGCAGTCGTCGGCCATGTTCACTTGCCGTCCGAGAAGCTGACCGAGATGGGCGGCAACGGGCTTGAGGCTGTGTTCCGGCACCACCTTGCCCTTGGGGCGGCCCAGGTGGCTCATCAGGATGAGCGAGCTGCCCTCCTGCTCCAGAATGTAGTTGATCGTATCCAGGGCCGCACGGATGCGGGTGTCATCCCCGATGCGTCCATCCTTGATGGGCACATTGAAGTCCACCCTGCAGAGCACCCGTTTGCCCCTCAGATCGACATCTTTTACCGTCTTCTTTGCCATTGTGCTTAGAGTCTATACCATCCTCTCGGCAAGATCGACCACGCGGTTGGAGTAACCCCATTCGTTATCGTACCAGGAGAATACCTTGATGAAACCGTTTCCCAGGCTCATGGTGGCCCCCGCGTCGAAAATCGAAGAGTGGGTGTTGCCGATGATGTCCACCGAGACGATCGGATCTTCGGTGTACTCGAGGAAGCCCTTCATCGGACCCTGGGCAGCGGTCTTCATGGCCGCATTGATTTCCTCCACGCTCGGATCTTTTTCCAGTTTGACGGTAAGATCCACGATCGATCCGGTGGTGACCGGAACACGAAGCGCCACGCCGTTGAGCTTGCCGTTCAGCTCGGGAATGACCTTGCCTACGGCCTTGGCGGCTCCGGTTGTGGTGGGAATGACCGAGACCGCGGCGGCCCGGGTACGTCGCAGGTCAGAATGGGGAGCATCCTGAATGCGCTGATCACTGGTGTAGGCATGCACAGTGGTCATGAGACCCTCCACAATCCCGAACTGGTCGTGAAGCACCTTGACGATCGGAGCCAGGCAGTTGGTTGTGCAGGAGGCGTTGGACACGATCAGATCCTCATCCTTGAGGTCCTCATCGTTCACTCCGAGCACGACCATCTTGTCGACCTTGTCCTTGGCCGGTACCGTAAGGATGACCCGCTTGGCCCCGGCTTCCAGGTGCCAGGCCACCTGCTCGCGCAGGCGGAAAATGCCGGTGGATTCGATCACCAGTTCCACTCCCATTTGCTTCCAGGGAAGATTCTTGGGATCCCGCTCTGCCAACACGACGATCTTTTTCCCGTCCACCACCAGCGCATCCGCCTCGACCTGCACGCTCTTGCCGTACTTGCCGTAGTTCGAATCGTACTTGAGCAGATGGGCCAGGGTCTTGGCGTCCGTGATGTCATTGATGGCCACCACTTCGATGTTCTTGCGCTCCATGGCCACCTTGAACACACTTCGCCCAATTCTACCGAATCCATTGATAGCTATTTTCATATGTCCCCCGTATCAACTTGTTGTGATTGTTTGTTTCTCGCACCTGAATATACGGAAAAAACGCGCTTCGTGTCAATGGCGGCTGCACAATCCGCAGGACCGCTGCTATTCTTGAGCCTACAGACCTACAAAGCTCAAAATACGCCGCAGCAGGCCCGGCTCCCCCTCCTCCGGGGGCTGTGCGGGCTCTGAGGGCGTTAAGCGCGGGATGATCTCATCTCCGGCGTTGATGAGGTCGAAAAAACTGCGTTTGGTCACCATTCCCTCACCGATGTTCTCGTCCAGAACCTCCACGGTGAAGCTGCCAAGAACGTCCCGCTCATCCGCGGTCACACCGATCTGATCCTTCTCCAGGCGAACCTTCCCCTTGCGCACGATGGCCAGCTCCTGCCCGATTTCCAGCTGGTCGGCCATGCCCAGATCGATAACGCCGCGATCGAACTGTCGGGCCAGCAGGTTCCCGCGAATGGGTAAGGCGTCGAATACGCGTTCGGCCATTATGTTGAAGTTGTCCTGAACCCGATCGTTTCCCGTGCGGAAAACCCGGTAGGAGCGTAGTAATTTCCCCGTGCTGGTGAGGTACTGCTCCAATACGGTGGTGAAACTACGCTCGGACTCTTCGATGTGCATCAGCAGGAAGTAGTCGGCATCCAGTCTGCGGGCTTCCCTGAAGGCGGATTCGAAGTTCTCCACGTTGAGGGTGGTTTCGAGCACCTCCAGGGTGGGATATCGTTGCAACAAATCGCGAAAATAGGTCACCGCCGCCTCACCGGCAAAGGGGTGGAGCTCCCGGGTGGCGGGCATCAGATGGTAGAGGGCCAGGGAAAACCGTCCCCGATCCAGGGCATACTGGTCGATCTCCCACCTCGCGGAAACGCTGTCGTAGCGGGTCGCGCCTATGATTTCGATATCATCGAGTATCTGCGCATCCGTGTAGCCCAGATCCCGGAGCACCTCCAGCTCTTTCATGTACTTCTCCGGAAATCCCATCAACCGTTGCATCTCGGCGTAGTGCAGGCGAGGTTCTTTTGCCTCCGGCTGCAGCCGCAGGGCTCTTCGGTACTCCATGAGGGCCTGGTCCAGGTAGTTCCGTTCCCTGAACAGGCCGCCCCGATCCACGTGGTAGGCGGCGTAGCGCTCCCGGATCGGATCATCGATGGGCAGTTCATTCAGGGCGATGTTTTCCAGTACGATCCGGGCTATTTCATCATCCGGCTGCAGCCGCAACGCCTGAGCCAGGCTGCGGATACCCTGTTGGGGATCTGCGCTGCGATCATAGGCAAGCCCGAGCGAGTACCACACCAGCGCGATTTCCCTGTCGGTTGTCAGGATCTGACGCAGGATCTCGATGGAACGCTGCGGCTTATCCTGCAGCAGATACACCTGGGCGAGCAGGCGTTTAGCCTCCGAGTACTCCTCGTCCAGGGCGATCGCCGTGAGCAGGTAGCTCTCGGCCCGCTCCAGATCCCCCTCCTGCAGGGAAAAGCGCCCGGCGGCGTAGTGAACCCGCGGGTCGTAGTTGTGATACTTGAGGGCGAGTTCCAGATATGCCTCGGCTGCAGCTCGATCCCCCTGTGCTTCGCTCAGCAGAACCAGAGACAACAGCGCCTTCTGGCTTTCCGGGCGAATCTTCAGGGTTTCTATGTAACGCTGGCTGGCATTACGGGTCCGTCCCTGGGCGATGTCCAGCTCCGCCAGCCCGAAACGCGCCTCCAGGTTGTTGGGCTCCTTCTGTAGAACGGATTCGAACAGGGTCCTTGCCCTCGCGGGTTGCTCCAGGGCAATGGCGATTCTTCCCTCTATCACGATCAGATCCAGGTTGCTCCGGTCGTATTTTTGAGCCTCCTTCAGATACTCGAGGGCCTGCTCGTATTCCTCCAGGGCGAAGAAGCTCTCGGCCAAACCGATCATGGGTTTGTCATAGGCCGGATTTTCGATCAGGGAGGCCCGATACAGCTCGACGGCGGCCAGCAGGTTCGCCCGAGCCTGCTCCTCCCGGCCTCTTTGATACAGGATCTTGGGATCGCTCTGTCGGTCCGCTCCGGATTGAGCCGAGGTAGGATAAGAGAGGCCGCACAGGGCAATCACCACCAGGGCAAGGGCTGCAACGGTTTTCATCAGGGTTGTTTCTGAGCTCCTTCCCGCTGAAATGCGATTTTGATCGTATCGATCTTGTGTCCTTCCATGTTCTGGATGATGAAATCGATATTCTTGTAGCTCATCTTTTCGTATCGCACGGGGATCTTGCCGAACAGATCAAAAACAAAGCCTCCCAGGGTATCGAAATCATCATTGGGAAGCTCGATACCGATCTGCTCGTTCAACCATTCCAGATTCACCCGGGCATCGCACAGATACACATCGTCACTGATCTTGAGCAGTTCCTCGGTTTCGTTATCGAACTCGTCCTGTATTTCCCCGACGATCTCTTCGATGATGTCCTCCAGGCAGACTATTCCCGAGGTCCCGCCGTACTCGTCCACAACCACGGCGATGTGCACCCTGCGGCGCTGGAACTCCCGTAGCAGGGAATCGAGCTTTTTGCTCTCCGGTACGAAATAGGCCGGGCGGATCAGCTTCTCCAGATCGATGTCCGACTCCTCCTTGACCATATAGTGCAGGAGATCCTTGGCGTAGAGCATGCCTACGATATTATCCACCGTTTCGTGGTACACCGGGAAACGGGAGTGCCCGTAGTCGGAAATGATGGTGACGGTCTCCTCAATCGGAGTATCCAGGGAGATCGAAACCACGTCGATGCGGGGTACCATGATCTCTTTGACGTTGGATTCAGAGAGGGAGATGATGCCCTTCACCATTTCCAGGGCGTTCGTATCCAGGGTGTCCCAATTTTCCTCAACAGAGACCTTGCGTAGAAGCCTGTCGAGGAAACCTCTTTTTTTCAAAATATGCACTCCTCTTTCAGATCGTTCAATATCTTCTCCTGCAGCCGTATCATCTCGGAGTGTTCATCTTCATGATCCATGCCCTCCAAATGCAGAATGCCATGAATCAGCAGACGCTTCAATTCCTCCTCTTCGGGAATCCCCCCCGCCTCGGCGTTGCGTCGGCACATTTGCACAGATATCACCACGTCTCCGGCCGGAGTGTTTCCTTCTCCCACGGCGATGGCGTAGTCGGGGTCTTGTGTAAAAGACAACACATCGGTTGGGGCGTTCATATCCCGGTAGTGTCGATTCAGCTGCTGGATGGTTTCGTCGTTGGTCAGCAGAATGGAAAGTTCCCATTTGTCGATCTTCCGAGCGGACAGCACAAGCTCTGCAAAGCGCTTGCAGCCCGGCAGCCATCCCGGCTCGTCGATCCCGGCCGAGGCAACCTCCACGTCGTTCACCGAACGGCCTCTTTGACCTTCGGGTATTCAATGCGGGAATGGTAGTAGCCGGCCAAAACCTGTACGAAGCTCTTCTTGATTGTTTCCAGATCCCGGAAGGTGAGCTGGCTGTCTCCCAGCTCCTGGGTGGTGAACTTCTCCATGATAATATCCCACACGAATTTTTCCAATTTTGCGATTGTGGGTTTCTTCAGGGTTCGCGTGGCCGCCTCCACCGTATCGGCCAGCATCACCACGGCGGCCTCTCGGCTGCTGGGTCGATATCCCTGATACGAGTAGTCATCGGTGCTCACGTTCGTCTTTTCACCGTTCTCCAGCGCTCTCTGGTAGAAGTACTTGATGACCCCCCGGCCGTGATGTTGGCTGATGATTTCTTTAACCTCCTGGGGTAAGGCCAATTCCCTGGCTTTCTCTATCCCCATCTTCAGATGGGATTTGATCACCGCAGCCGAGAGACTGGGTTTCAGATCGTCGTGCTTGTTGTAGGAGGTCTGGTTCTCGATGAAGTACTCGGCCTGTTCGATCTTGCCGATATCGTGGTAGTAGGCTCCGACCCGGGCCAACAGTGCATTGGCTCCGATGGCGCTGGCCGCCGATTCGGCCAAATTCGCTACGCTGATGGAGTGGTTATAGGTACCGGGAGCCAGGGAGAGCATCCGTTTGAGGATGGGTGCGTTCAGATCCGAAAGCTCGATGAGCCGGAAACGGCTGGCCGTATTCAGTCCGTGCTCCAGAATAGGCAGGAAACCCAGGCTGATCATGCTGCAGACAAATCCGTTTAGAAATGCCCAACCCAGGACCGGCAGCAGCCAGCCCCGCCCCACGCTCTGCAGCAATGCGAAGAGAACCAGGAGGGCGACATTGAGGGCGGAGAGGTACAAACCGGCTTTGACCAGGTCGATTCTCCGTTCAGCCCGTTGTACCACGGCCGTGCCGGCAACGCCGGTAAGCAACACGAACAGAAAGGCATAGGCATCCAACCTGGCCAGAGGCAGGACCAGAAGAGCCAGGATCACCGAAAGACCGATGCCCGCCCGGGTGGAAACGATCAAAGTCACCAAGATGGAGATGGCCGCCGTGGGCAGGATCACCGATACGGGGATCCCTTCGCGGGGTGTAAAGAAACGGGAGGCCAGTCCCGCGCCCAGCAGAAAGATCAATACGGCGGCGGCCAGGAAAACAACCTGGTTTCTTTTCAAGGCGGTGCCAATAACCGGTTCCTGGAACAGAAACAGGGAGAAGAGCAAGACGATGAGCAGGAACAGCACGTTGCCGGCGATGCTGTTCAGATTTACGGTAACCGAATACTCTCCCAGGGCCTTGATTTGGGCCGCTGTTTCTGAGTGTATAATATCGCCTCGCCTGACGATCACCTGATCCTTGACCAGTTTCGCCTGGACCGGTTCCACCTCCTCCATCGCCTTCTTTCGGCTTTCCTCCGTCTCATCGGCGTCGAAAAAACCGTTTTCGACGGTAAAGGCGCGAACCATGTCGACTGTGGGCGGCAGGAGCCGGGCGGGGATCTCCGGAAAGCGATCCTCTATCCAACCCTCCAGATTGCCCAGGGTCAGCACCTCCTCTAGGTAGGTTTCTTCTTTGACGAGCTTCCCTCCGCTCCAGCGCCACACCGCCACCGCACCGGAGGACAGCAGCCCGCTGTCCTGCTCGGGCAGCTTGATCAGACCCGTTTCGAAGATCTGTTCTAGTATGAGCTCCGCTTGGGTGAATATGGAGGATAGCTGGTCGGTGTCCAACAGCCTGGCCAGCTGCTGCTCCGAGAGGATGCCGGGAAAATCCACCTGCAGCTTCAGGAAGGCGGTATCCAATGTGTCTTTTTCCCGGCTGAGGGCGAGCACACGTTCCCGGAACTGGGCGAAACGCTGCAGACGTTCCTCTCCGATCCGTTCGTTGACCCGAAAAACCGGCAAAACCAGCTTTCCAGCCGCCTCCATCTTCAGGCGGGTTGCTTCCTCGTCCAGGTAGAGCATATCCCGTTCGACCACGTAATCACGTTCCGCTACGCTGCCGATCTGGTAGTTCGTGACCCGCAGGAGGGGCAATACACTGCCGAATTGGGTCGTGAACAGTACAATGACCATGGCGGCGATAACTGTAATAGCCAGGGCGGCTGCTTTGAAGCGATCCGCTGCCAGGCGCTTGCGCAGAGCCGAGAGGGGGGCGAAAGATTTCCCGTTGTCGTGATTATTCTTCTTGATTTGCTTCATAGGCGCGCACGATCTTGCGGACCAGGGGGTTCCGAACCACATCCTCCTCCCCGAGGAAAGTAAAGTCAATCTCCCGAATGGATCTGAGCACGGAAATTACATTGATCAGTCCGGATGAGCTGCGTTTGCTCAGATCGATCTGAGTAATATCTCCGGTTACCACCGCCTGGGTTCCTTCCCCTAGACGGGTCAGGAACATCTTCATCTGTTCCTTCGTTGTATTCTGTGCCTCATCCAGGATCACGAAGCACTCCGAAAGCGTGCGCCCCCTCATGTAGGCCAGGGGGGCGATCTCGATGATGCGGTTCTCCTCCAGGCGGCGCAACGCCTCCGGAGGGATAAAGGCCTCCATGGCGTCGTAGAGAGGCCGCAGGTAGGGGCTGATCTTCTGCTCCAGGTCTCCGGGCAGGAATCCCAGGTTCTCCCCAGCTTCCACAACGGGCCGGGTAAGGATGAGTTTCCGGCGGTTGCGGGAGAGCACGCTCTTTAGCGCCTGGGCTACCGCCAGGTAGGTTTTTCCGGTCCCCGCCGGCCCGATTGAGAAGACCAGATCCCTGGTTTCGATCGCTTTCAGATACAGAGCCTGTTTGTAGCTGCGGGGAAAAACCTTTTTCAAACCGCCCGGAATGACCACGCAGGTTTCTTTCAACAGCTGGGGATTTTGCTCTTTTTCCGCGTTCAGTGTCCCGTAAACGGCGCGGATCAGATCCGGTCCGGGTATCTGGCCCAGAGAGACGTGATCCTCCAGCTCATTGAGCACCCGTTCGAATAACCTCCTCTTGTCCTCTTCACAGGAGTCGAGATAGATCTGGTTTCCTTGGAAGTATACGCGGACGCCCAGAAGTTCTTCGAAAACGGACAAGTTACCGTCGTTGGCCCCGAACAGTTCCTGGAACCTCTCCGGGTTCTTAAGGACCACCGCCAGGTGTTTACCCATAGTATTCCTATACGATTGAATGTACCTCCCCCGTACCACGGCCGTCAACCCCGCAGGGAGGACTCGTACACATCATCCTCGTCATTCCAGCTCCGCTTTATGTTGGACCGAAGCTCCGGTATAGGCTGCCATTGGAGGATGACGGAGAAAGTGCTCTTCCACTGGTATTCGTTTGCCACGACGGTCTCCACCAGGTAGGGCTTGCCCTCGTAGCTGAGGCTGAGATTCCAATCGTGGAGGTAGTGAACCGCCTCCACCTTTATACTGCGCAGATTGAAAGCGGACTGCTCCCGGGCTGACGGCTCCCCGTTCCCCCGGTCGAAAAAATTGAAGGAGCTAAAAAGATCCGGTAGAAGCTCTTTGGGCTCCTGTCCCAGTTTTTCGGCAAGTTTGGGGAAATACAGGTAGGTTTGGTTGTTGTAGGAGGAGGTTGTCAGAGAGAGTTTCAGCACTCTATACAGCCAGAAATCGAAAGTCAGGGAAAAATCCAGGCTGTTGTCTGTAAACTGCAGAATATTCATATACCAGGAAGTATTAACAGACGTGCCGATCCGGATCCTGTTTTTCCAGAACAGGCGTTCCTCACCAACCGAATTGTAGCTCAGGGTGATGTAGGATGGCCGCAGCTTTGCCTCGCCGGTAGCATCCTGCCAGCTCTCGGTGCCGAAGTCGAACACCTGGAGTTTGGAGTAGTCCATGTTTAAGCTGCCGGACAGGTTCCACAGATTCACTGTGCTCACGCTCTTGGCCAGCAACCCACTGCCCGTAGCCCTGTTTACGTCGAAGCGCAGTTCCTCGCTGAAGTTGATATCGTCGCTCAACCGCAGGGTTTCCCGAAACACAACGGGCTGCCAACTCCAGTCGTTGATATTCTCCCACCCTGCCGCAGCGTCGCTATCTTGAAAAACAGAGTTCACCGTCGTAGTCAGCAGCCATATCCTATATTCCAGACTCCCGGTGAAACTTCCCGGGCGGGGAGGCAGCTGGGCGGACACCGAGAGGGAGTTCTGCTTGCCGAACATCCTCCACCGAAAGGCGGACTGAGCGCTGTGTATTGAGAACCATTCATCACTCCATTCGATGAACTGCCCCGAGTAATCCACTCCCGTGGTGAGCGTGTCCTTGTCATAGTATCTGTAGAATGTTGATCCCACATCGTAACTCAAACTGGTATTGCCGAAGATCGGATCATCAGCAAGGGGAAAAAAATCCAAACCCTGGTTGAACGCTACACTGAATTGGGAGTTGTTTTGTGCACCTGTTTCCAGACCTGCCCATTGGGAATCGTCGGGATGGTTTTGGCGAGTGTAATGCAGATAATCCCCCTTGATTGACAGGTTTCCGCTCCACAGTAAAACATTCTCCAGAATTCTCAAGTTGTTGTCCAGGCTGAACGTACCCTGGGAGCTCAGCTCTGAGTACCAGGGAGACCAGGGAGTGGTCGTGTCGAAGATCTGCTTCAAGTCGGTTGTGGGACGGATCTGATAAGCCAGATCGAACTGCACGGGGGTTTTTTGCAGGGACACGGGCACGCTTGTCTTCGGCTCAGGCGGTCGCAGGGAAGGCAGGGGTTGGGAAGCCCCAGACTCCGGCTGAACCGCGGGCGAGTCATCCCAGGGTGGGCGCAGTTCTGCGGGCATCGGGCTGGTCTTCTGCACAGCCTTTGTGCCGCTCCTGGCCGAGGGGCGGGTAATACTCAGCAAGGTACCGAGCATCTGGAAAGAGGCGCTGGGTAATTTCAAGTTTGTCGGGTTGTAGCCATCGTTCACATTTTCCCAGAGAAGATTGGCTGTGATGTAGGGAAAGGACAGGGTCTTTACAAGAGGGGTATCGAATTTATCGGAAAAGTCCATCTTGCCTGTCAATTCCCATGTCAGAACCTGCTTCTCCGCCGCTGTGGCGGTTTCCCCGATCGGTTCGATCCCCATAATGCGGGTCAAGCCCGTGTCTTCCGACCGGTTGTAGTAACTAGTGGGGAAGGCGGGATCGGAGAAGTACTCGAAACTCCCGGATAAGCGGTTCGGATCATTGCCGATATTCCAGCTGCTTTCGAAACCGAAGCGAAACTCCTCCGGTGCCGTATCCCAAAACGATGTGGTTTGGGCCACCCCGCCCTTGAACGTTGCCTTGGGGAAACTCCCCTCTACTCCGGCAAAAACCCCCAGGCGGGAGTACAGGTCGAGCATCACCTTCAGGAAGCGGTCATCTTCGATCACTGTCGGTTTGTCCGCAACGGGACGGAGGAAAAGACCCTCCCGCTCCATCTCGTACTGTGTTGTGCTCTCCTCCGTGGCTGCAAGGAAGGACAGGGCGCTGGAGCTGCGCCTCTTCT
>CAZFMD010000009.1:0-30995 GCA_964520025.1 uncultured Spirochaetaceae bacterium | reverse complement strand
TTGTGGATGATTATCTGAAGGTATTCAAGAAAAAGCAGCGGGGCTTGAGAGCGGGGTTGAAGTTCTCCGGTCAAATCCTGGTCTCTCTGGCCGTGGTGCTGCTCCTGTTCCACTTCCGCAACGAGCATACCACCCTCCTGTACGTGCCCTTCGTCAAGACTCCCATAGTCGAGCTGTCCTACTGGTACATCCCCTTCGCCGTGTTGCTGATGGTGGGATTCAGTAACGCCATCAATCTGACCGACGGACTGGACGGACTGGCTACGGGATTGGTGATCATGGTGGGCATAACCTTTGGGGTTCTCTCCTATCTGGCAGGCCGCGCCGACTACGCCGCCTATCTTCAGATCCCCTTCATACAGAACAGCTGGGAGATGAGCGTCTACAGTCTGGCTCTGGTGGGGGCGGCCGTGGGCTTCCTCTGGTTCAATGCCCACCCGGCGGAAATCATGATGGGAGATACCGGCAGCCTGTCCCTGGGCGGGGTTCTCGGCGTTATAGCCCTGGTCATCAAGAAGGAAATTCTGCTGTTCGTCGTGGGGGGGGTATTCGTGATCGAGGTTCTCTCGGTGGTCATCCAGGTAATTTCCTTTAAGTTAACCCGTAAGAGGGTGTTTCGAATGGCCCCTCTTCATCACCATTTCGAGCTGATGGGCTGGCCCGAATCCAAAGTGGTGATACGTTTTTGGATCTTAGGAGGGTTGTTTGCGATCTTGAGTTTGTCCACGTTGAAGATCCAGTAGGAGTTGTAGAGCCTTGGAGAGAATTGGAAAACCCCGGGGGGATGCTCTGCTGTTGCTCATCTTAATCGCGATGATCGGAATCGGTCTTTCGGTTCTCTTTTCCGCCTCCACTTACTACGCCGAGAGGCTGTTTGCCGACCCCTACTACTTTTTCAAACGCCAGTTGCTCTGGGTTGTTCTGGGCGCCGCGGGGGCGGTGGTAACCGCTCATCTGCCGCTGACTCTCCTTCGGCAGGGTACGCCGTTTATTGTGGCCGCGGCTTTGATTTTGACGATCCTCACCTTCGTACCGGGCATCGGCCAGCCGATCATGGGTGCCCGTCGCTGGCTGTTCCTGTTCGGACAGTCCTTCGAGCCCTCGGAGCTGGTCAAGTTCTCGGTGGTGCTGTACCTGGCTGCCATTTTCGCCAAGAAGCAGGATCGCATCAATGATCCTGTGAACTCTCTGTTACCTCCGCTTCTGGTGGTTTCGCTGTTTGTCACCCTTATCTACCTGCAAAATGATTTCTCGACGGCCTTCTTCATCCTCTTGATATCCCTGGCTATGTTTCTCATCGCTCAGGTGAAGATCATCTATTTTGTTCTCTTGAGCCTGCTTTTCGTTCCGGTCGGGGGCATGCTTCTGTTTACCAAGGCCCATCGGGTGCGCAGGCTCATGGCATTTTTGAATCCGCTGGCCGATCCCAGCGGGAGTGGTTATCAGGTAATTGCCGCTCAAACCGCCTTCGTCAGCGGCGGTTTTTGGGGCAGGGGACTGGGCAGGGGAGTTAAAAAACTGGGAGGACTTCCCGAAGCCCATTCGGATTTCATCTACGCTGTTGTCGGGGAGGAGGCCGGTTTTCTCGGCGCCGTACTGGTACTGGTGCTGTTCGCCCTCCTTGCCTGGCGGGGATACTCACTGGCTTTGCATGGTAAGGATAGCTTCACCCGCTATCTTGCCTTTGGTATCACCAGCACGATTACCCTCCAGGCTCTTCTGAACATCGCCGTAACAATCGGTCTTGTCCCGGCAACGGGCATCCCCCTGCCCCTTTTTTCCTCCGGAGGTTCTTCCATGCTGATGACCCTTGTGATGGGGGGCATTCTCATCAACCTCTCCCGCCAGGATACCTCAAAGCCACGGCGAGATAGCGGATTGAACTTCAATGCCGGATGGGGGGAGTAGCAGTATGTCGGAAGCGTTGGCATTCGACAAGTACGGCAAACGGCCCGGGCGATCCAGGAGAGGGAACCGGGAATTGCTTTTCAACCGCCTCCTGCTCGCCCTGGTCCTTTGCTTGATTCTGTTTCTGGCCGGGGAATTGGTGTTTCATTTCGTGGTTGCGCCTCGGTTGACTGTGCGCAATATCGTTATCAGAAGCGATCTGTCCCTGAGCAAAGAGGAGATCCTGTCCATTGCCGGTACCGAGGAAAACGCCTTTTTCTATGAAATCGATCCGACGCGGATTCGTGAGGCCCTGGAGCAACTGCCCATGGTTCGCGAGGCCGTGGTGGAGAAGACCTTTCCCGATTCTTTGCGTATTACCCTCTATGGGCGCATCCCCCTGTCCATACTTTTTTTTACGACCCCGGAGGGAAGAAGTATTCCGATGGTGATCGACGATCAGGGGGTGGTTTTCGAGGTTGGGGGTGTTTTGAGCGAGTGGGATCTGCCGGTGATCACGGGGGTTGAGTTCAAGAGCCTTCAGGTGGGCACCAGGCTTCCCGAAGTAGTACAACCGATCCTGCAGGATCTCCATCGCTTGCGACGGGAGGATCCGGGAATGTTTCGCCTGATTTCCGAACTTCGCCTGGTTCCGAAAGCCGGAGGCAACCTCGAGATTCTTCTATATCCGATCCAGTTTCCCGTGCGCCTGCGGCTTGCAGGAGCTTTGGATCCGGCTGTGTTACGTAACGCGGTCGTAGTTCTGGATCTGCTGGCCAAGCAGGAATTGCTGATTCAGGTCAGGGAGCTGGATATGAGAACCGGAGAGGTTGTTTACAGGATAGAGGAGGAGTGAACCGGTGGCATCGGAAGATTTGATCGTCGGACTGGATATAGGCACAACAAAAGTCTGCGTTATCATCGGTGGGTTCAACGACAGCGGCCAGATGGAGATCATCGGGGTGGGCACCACCCCCTCCCGTGGCTTGAGGCGGGGGGTGGTGATAAACATCGAGACTACCGTGCGTTCGATTGCCGCGGCTGTGGAGGCTGCGGAGATGATGTCCGGCCGGGAGGTGGATTCCGTCTATACGGGCATTGCCGGCGGCCATATCGAGGGAATCAATTCCCGCGGCGTGGTCGCGGTTACGGGCCGGGGGCGGGAGATTACCCGGGAAGACGTGGACCGGGTGATCGACGCGGCCAAAGCCATTGTCATTCCCATGGATAGAGAGGTTCTGCACGTGATCCCCCAGGAGTTCGTCGTGGATGATCAGGGAGGGATCAAGAATCCGATCGGTATGATCGGAGTACGCCTGGAGGCGGAGGTGCACATCATCACCGGGGCGGTGACCTCGGCCCAAAACATCGTCAGGTGCGTGAACAGGGCGGGCTTCAAGGTCAACGACATCGTACTGGAGCCCCTGGCCTCTTCCAAGGCTGTTCTTACCCAGGATGAGAAAGAACTGGGCGTCCTGTTGATCGATCTAGGCGGGGGAACAACGGATGTGCTGCTGCATCTGGAGGGCGCACCCTACCATACGGAAGTGCTGTCCATAGGGGGGGATCAGGTCACGAACGATCTCTCGATCATGCTCAAAACCCCCCTGGATTCCGCAGAAAACCTGAAAAAAGAAGCGGGGTGCTGTTACGAGGAATTGGTGCAGGAGGATGAGGAGGTGCATATCCCCGGCGTGGGAGGGCGTCCGCCCAGAACCATCATGCGCAGCGAGCTTCTGGAAATTATACAGCCGAGGATGGCTGAAATTCTGGGAATGATCCGCGAGCAGATCGATAGAAAAGGCTATCTCAATCTACTCGGTGGCGGAGTGGTTATTACCGGAGGAGGTTCCCTGTTATCGGGGACCGCGGAACTGGCCACCGATATATTCAACCTGCCCGCACGCATCGGCTACCCGATCAAGGTGGGAGGACTGGTGGAGGAATACCACAGCCCGATCTATGCCACCGGCGTAGGGCTGGTGCTGGCCGGTGCTTCCAGGCGAGATGTGGACTACATGGATACCAGCTCCAGCGAAAAAACGTTCACGAGCGTGTGGGATCGGATGAGGAATTGGTTTAAAGAGTTTTTTTAGCAGTTGACCAGCCGCTTGTGCGGCTTCATGATACGAAGAACTTTCATGGGAGGGGAACATGAATATAGAATTTGCTGACGAACTGTCGGGTAACCTCACTGTGATCAAGGTGATCGGTGTGGGCGGCGGAGGCAGTAATGCGGTGAATCGTATGATTGCTACGGGACTGAAAAACGTCCAGTTCATCGCCGCCAACACGGACCTCCAGGCATTGCAGATGGCCAAGGCTCAAACCAAAATAGCCCTGGGCACGAAGCTGACCGGCGGTCTCGGTGCCGGGGGGATACCCGAAATCGGCGAGAAGGCAGCCCTTGAGGATGAGGATAAACTTCGGGAGACCCTCAAAGGTGCGGATATGGTGTTTATCACCGCCGGAATGGGAGGGGGAACCGGGACGGGAGCGGCGCCCATTGTAGCCCGTATAGCCAGGGAACTGGGGTCTTTGAGCGTAGCGGTGGTAACCAAACCGTTCGATTTCGAAGGCCGCCGCAAGATGGAGCTTGCCGAGGACGGTATCGCCCGCCTGCGAGAAGAAGTTGATACCCTGATCGTGATACCCAACCAGTATTTACTCAAGATCGTGGAACGGAGAACGCCGATCCGAGAGGCCTTTCTCATGGCCGACGACGTACTCCGCCAGGGCGTGCAGGGCATCTCCGATCTGATTACCGAGCCCGGAGAGATCAACATTGACTTTGCCGATGTCAAAACCGTGATGAAGGGTAATGGGGACGCCCTGATGGGTATCGGAATCGGCAGCGGGGATAATCGCGCTGTGGATGCCGCTACCAATGCCATCAACAATCCCCTGCTCGAAGATGCCAAGATCGAAGGTGCCCGAGCGATCCTGGTCAGTGTGACAGGCGGCAATGATCTGTGCTTGAGCGAGTTCGAGGAAGTGCTGAAGATCATCACCGCCAGCGCGGACAAGCAGGCGCTGATCATTGCGGGCACCAGCATCAACGGATCCTTGGAGGAGCAGATCAAAGTTACCGTGATCGCCACCGGGTTCAACGGGGTGAAGCGCATGCCCGTGAACAGACAGGAAATGCAGGAGGATCAGAAGGCCGATATCATCTCCTACGACGAATGGATCAAGATGCGCAAGGGGGTGTCTGCGCCGAGCCCAATGGCGGCAGCCGCCGGCGTGCCAACGGCCGGCCCGGCAGGATCGGCGGTGACAAAAGGGCCCGGGGATTTTCTGGTGGGCCGTAATTCCAAAGAGGCGGATTTGAATGTCCCCACTGTTCTCAGGGAGAAGAAGTACATGCAGCAGGGGGATGCTTAGGCGGCGAAAGAAAGACATGGTTGAACAAACGAAGCTGATTTCCATCTACTCCGATTACCTGGCTGCCGAGCTGCGGCTATCCCCCTCGACGATCGCCGTATACTTGCTGGAGGCTCGCCTGTTCTTGAGCTACGCGTTTGAGCAGCAGCTGGAGTTGGAGAGTACGAACGTGGGCAACCTGATCGAGTATCTGGTCCACAGGCAGCTTGAAGGAATCAGCAAGAAAACCGCTGCCAAGGCGGTCAGTGCCCTGCGAGCGTTCTTCACATTTGCCCAGCGGCAGCGGCTGATCCCGGACAACCCGAGTGTTCATCTGGAGTTGCCCCGCAGCTCTCGCCGGATTCCTGAGGTCTATACCGTGGAACAGGTGGAAGCCATCCTGAAAGCCATAGATACCTCGACAGCGGCGGGGATCAGAGATCGCTGTCTGTTCGAGTTGATCTATTCCTGTGGCCTGCGGGTTTCAGAGACCGTTTCCCTCACCTTGGAGCGTATCTATCTGGAAGCTTCCATGCTTCGGGTTGTGGGCAAAGGATCGAAGGAACGCCTGGTTCCGGTGGGCGAACAGGCCTTGCACTGGATGCGGCGCTATCTCGAGGAAGGCCGGCCTGCTCTTCTGAAGGGGAAAAAAGAGCGAGCGTTGTTTATTAATCGCAGCGGCAAGCGCCTTTCTCGAAAGGGGATGTGGAAACGCTTCAAGGAGATACTTGCCCGGGCCGGGGTGGAGGGAAAGATCCATACACTGCGTCATTCCTTTGCCACCCACCTGCTGCAGGGAGGAGCGGACCTGCGGGCGGTACAGGCCCTTCTGGGGCATGCGGATATCGGAACAACCCAGATCTACACCCATGTGGATGAGAGCCAGCTGCACCGGCAGCACAGGCACTATCACCCGCGGGGATAGAATCGAGAGGATCATTTTGGGCGTTAGAGAGATTGGAAAACGAGAAATCCCGGCCTTGATGCTGATCGTCTGCCTCCTCAGCGCCCTGAGCGCCTGCGGCAGGGTCGGCAGGGACGACGCCATGGTGGATCAGCTGGTCGAGATGGAGGGGCAAGTGCAAGGAGAGGTGTCGGTGCAGCGGGTGGAGGAGATCGAACGGGAGGTTCGTCGCTACCGCGAAGAGGTACAGCGAACCGTGGATGCATCCGGACAGCTTGCGGTGTACTACAAGATGCTGGCTGTCGAGTATATGCGGGGGGCCATGTATTCAGCCGCCTACGACTCCCTGGAGCAGGCCACCGCTATCCAGCCTGAGAATCCCATTCTTTTCTACTACTCAGCGGTTTGCGCGGCTCGCATGAGCAAAGCCCAGGTGATCAGTGAGGAGCGGATGCGTTGGCTGGACAGATCCGAATTACTGTACCGTCGGGCTCTGGCTCTGGATCCCGGCTATGCCGCCGCTCTGTACGGATTGAGCGTGCTCTATGTTTTTGAACTGCAACGCCCGCAGGAGGCTGAGGATCTGCTGGAGAGGCTGTTGAATGCCGAGAGCAAGGAAATCGATGGACGCTTTCTGCTGGCCAGGGTGTACTACAGCCTCGGCAAGCTGGAGAACGCTATCGAGTTGTACAGACAGATCGAGTCGCTCACGGATGTCAAACAGCTGCGGGAGAGAGCCCTGGCGGGCAGAAAGCAGATCGAGGAACAGCTGTATGGCCCCCAGTGAGCAATTGGCATTAGCGGTAAACCGGGTCGCATTTCTGCGGCCACTGGAAAAGTTCCGGGTGATGGCTCTCTGTTCCAGCACGGAGCAGTTTGCCAATCTATCCCGCGCGGATATGGAGCAAATTCTTCAGCGTCGCTTCGATGATCCCGGTCTGCCGGCGCAGTACTATCTGGAAGCGGCGCAGAGGGATCGAAAAAGCTTGACTCAGGGCCGGTTCCAATGCACTTTTTACTGGTCAGGCGGGTATCCTCATCAACTGAGGGAGATATACGATCCACCGCTGCTTCTGTACCACCGGGGGCAGTTGCCCGATTGGTCCAAGCCCCTGGTGGCGATAGTCGGTACCCGTCACCCGACCGGGCAGGCCCGGGACAGTTCCTATGCTTTAGCTTTCGAACTTGCAGGCTTGGATTTTACCACCGTTTCGGGCTTGGCTCGGGGTATTGATGCCGAAGCTCACCGGGGAAGCTCCGATGCCGGAGGGCGGAGCATCGCCGTTCTAGGAAATGGGGTGGACATCCTCTTTCCCGGCTCCAGTGCGCGGGTGGGCAGAATCATGCTTGCCGCCGGAGGGGTCGTTCTCAGCGAATATCCCCCCGGAGATCCCCCGCTGGCCCGCAACTTTCCCGCCCGCAACCGGATAATCAGTGGCCTGGCACGCACCACGGTTGTGATCCAGGCGCCTGCACGCTCGGGGGCGCTTATAACAGCGGACTACGCGCTGGAACAGGGGCGGGAACTGATGGTCCACCGTGTAGGCACAGCCGGTGAACGGGGCGCCGGATCGCGTAGATTGGCAGAGCAGGGAGCCGCTCTAATCGACGGAGCCGCCGACATACTCGAAGATTGGGGCTGGCTGGGGGGCGAAGACAAACCGATCGAGCACGCTCCAGAACCGCAAAACAGCCTGGATGCGGGAAAACAGCTGGCCGGGGCTCTGGAGGCGGAGTTGGCCGGACGCATCGTCTATCGAAGCGGAGAGGTATTTGAGAGAAACGTGAATGGGAAATAGCAGCAAAGGAACCTTGATCATCGTAGAATCCCCGGCTAAGGCCAGAACGATAGAGAAGTATCTGGGACCGGGCTATTCGGTTGAAGCCTCGATGGGACACCTGGTAGACCTGCCGAAATCCCGCCTGGCTATCGACGTGGAAAATGGATTTCAGCCAGAGTACATTACGATCCGGGGAAAGGCGAAGGTTCTGAAGGGCCTGCAGAAAGCGGCCGGTAAATCCAAAGAAGTCCTCTTGGCCTCCGACAACGACCGGGAAGGGGAGGCGATTTCCTATCACCTCAAGAACGCAATCCGTAAAAAGCAGCCGGATCTGCCTATCAAGCGTATCGTCTTCAATGAGATCACTCCTCAGATCATTCGCGAGGCGGTAACCCAGGCCAGAGAGATCGATGGAGCCAAGGTGGAGGCTCAAAAAGCGCGGCGGATCCTCGACAGGCTGGTGGGGTACCACCTCTCGCCGATCCTGTGGAAAAAGGTAAAAAACGGTCTTTCCGCGGGCAGGGTTCAATCGGTTGCGCTGCGGTTGATCTGCGAACGGGAGCAGGAGATAGAATCCTTTGTACCGGAAGAGTACTGGAGTTTGGATGTCGAGCTGCACAAGGGAAAGAGTGCTTTTCGGGCAGCCCTGATCAGCTACCGGGGCGAAAAGAGCGATCTGAAAAACGAAGCCGAATGCCTCAACATCATGTCGGAGCTGCACGGGAAGGAGTTTCGGGTCAGCGACGTAAAGGAGTCGCAAAAAACGCTCCGCCCGCGAGCTGCCTATACCACTTCCAAGCTGCAGCAGGAGGCGGCCAACCGATTCGGCTTCACCTCTCGGAAAACAATGCGCATCGCACAGCAGTTGTACGAGGGCATCGACATCGGTTCCGGCCCGGTGGGCCTGATCACCTACATGCGCACGGACTCGACCCGCATTTCCGCGGTGGCCCTGGGGGAGGTAAGGGAATTCCTGGCCAAGAACTACCCGGAGGAGCTGCCGGAAAAGGCCAACATCTACGCCTCCGGCGCCAGAGCGCAGGATGCTCATGAGGCCATTCGTCCCACCTACGTTGCCAATACCCCCGGGGAGGTCAAATCCGCCCTCACCGCGGATCAATTCAAACTCTACTCTTTGATCTGGGAACGTTTCGTATCATCCCAGATGAAGCCGGGGCGCAGCTCCACGACTACCGTGGAGCTGAGGGCCGGGGAGGCGGTGTTTCGGGCCAGCTCGACCTCCGTTGTCCAGCGGGGGTATCAGAAGGTACTGCGAGTACTGGCGCCAAAGAAAGCCAGCAAGGCTTTACCCAGGCTGGAAACGGGTGAGATCCTCGAGGTTATCCGTTTTCATCCGGAGCAGCACTTCACCACCGGGCCGGCACGCTTCACGGATGCCACCATCATCAAGATCCTGGAAGAGAAGGGCATAGGCCGTCCTTCCACCTATGCTCCCATAATATCGGTGCTGCTGGATCGCTACTACGTGGTGCGCAAGAATCGTCAGCTGGCCGCCACTCAGCTGGGCAGAATCATAAACAACCTGTTGACCGAGAATTTTTCCGAGTTGGTGAATGAAAACTTCACCGCGGAGATGGAAAAGCGCCTGGACGATATCGAAGGGGGAAATCAAGGTTGGGCGAACGTGGTAGGGGAGTTCTACCGGGAGTTCAAGCCCCAGGTGGATCACGTCATGGAAACCCTGGAGTCCATCAAGGGGGTGCTGGACGAGCCGACCGATATGGTCTGTGAAAAATGCGGACGTCCCATGGTGAAGAAACTGGGACGCTATGGTTTCTTCGTCGCCTGCACGGGCTTTCCCGAATGCCGGAATACGAAGCCGGTGCCGCTGGCCGATTGCCCGCGCCCGGGTTGCGACGGCAAGATCGTTGCCCGCAGAGGCCAGAGAGGAAGGGGCCGGGAGTTTTACGGATGCACCAACTATCCGGAGTGTGACTTTCTGACCTACGACAAACCGACCGGATCGGTCTGTCCTCACTGCGGGCAGTTCCTGGTGGCGAAGGAGGACAAGCAGAGGGGCGCGTATAAAGCCTGCATCAACCCGGAGTGTGACTATCTACACACCCATGCCTCGGAGGACAAGAGTGCCTGAGCGCTACCTGCAGTATTTGGCCCACGTGCGTCACCTCTCCGAAAATACCCTTTCCGCCTACCGTCGCGACCTGCAGCTGTACCTCGCATTCCTGGAGGAAAAGGATCTAACGGCAGAGCAGATTGACGAGGGCGGTGCCAGGTCCTTTGTGGGTTATCTCTCCAGGAGAGGCCTGTCTTCCCGTTCGATCAACCGGGTACTTTCCGCTGTGCGCGGGTACTACCGCTTTCTCGAGAGGGTCGGAGTGGAGGCCGGAAATCCCTTCGCTTCGATCAGGAGCCTCAAGATCGATGGAAAGCTGCCGAGCTTTCTGTTCGAGGAGGAGATCGAGCGTCTGCTTGGCTGCCCGGAACCCCGGGATCTCTGGGAGCTGCGGGATCTGCTGATCCTGGAGTTGCTGTATTCCACCGGTTGCAGGGTGTCGGAACTGGCCTCGGCCAGTATTACCGACCTGGACCTCAAGGGGCGTACGCTCCGAGTTCTCGGCAAGGGGAACAAGGAGCGCCTGGTATTCATCGGCCGGGCGGCCTTCAAGCGGCTGCGGGAGTACCTGCTGCGGCGAAGGGGCTTGAGGCTGGGTGATGCTGAGGGCAGGAGAGCCCTGCTGATCAACCGGCGGGGGCAGCGATTGTCTGTCCGGGGAATCCAGACGATCGTCGATAACCTGCTCATGCGCTCACCCCTGGGCAAGGCGGCCACTCCCCACACCTTCCGCCATAGTTTCGCCACCCACATACTGCGCAAGGGGGCGGACATCCGGGTCGTTCAGGAGCTGCTGGGACATGCAAGCCTCTCCACCACCCAGGTTTATACCCACCTGGATATGGAGCGTCTTCGGGAGGTGTACGACTACGCTCATCCCCACGCACGGGCGACCTCATCAGGCCGAGATTTGCCCAACCCGGCGATCGGAAACGGCTCGAAGCACCGAGAGGACGGAGAATTATGAAAAAATTTTACGGTACTACCATTATCTCTGTTCGTAGGGACGGTAAGCTGGCCATGGGGGGAGACGGCCAGGTGACCTTCGGTAACACCATCATGAAGGCCAAGGCGCGCAAGCTGCGTAAGATCTACGACGGGAAGATCGTAGTGGGATTTGCGGGAGCCACCGCGGATGCCTTTACGCTCTTCGAACGCTTCGAAGCCAAGATCAAGGAGTACGGCGGGGATCTGCGTCGGGCCGCGGTGGAACTGGCCAAGGATTGGCGCACCGACCGGGTTCTGCGGCGTCTGGAGGCGATGCTCCTGGTGGCAGACCGCAAGGACATGTTGCTCATCTCCGGTACGGGGGATGTGGTGGATCCGGAGGAGGATGTAATCGCCATCGGTTCCGGAGGCGCCTTTGCCTACGCTGCCGCCAAGGCCTATTTGGAGTCGAACTCCTATTCGGCCCGGGAGGTAGTGGAGCGATCCTTGCGAATTGCCTCCGAAATCTGTATTTACACGAACTCAGAACTCATCGTAGAGGAATTGGAATGAAGATCGATCTGGATACGCTTACTCCCAAGCAGATTGTGGAGCAGCTGGATAAATATATCGTAGGACAGACCAAAGCAAAAAAGGCGGTTGCCATTGCCCTGCGCAATCGAACTCGGCGCCAGAGGCTTTCCGAAGAGATGCGGGATGAAGTGGCTCCGAAGAACATCATCATGATCGGACCGACCGGGGTGGGAAAAACCGAAATCGCCCGCCGGTTGAGCCGGCTCTGCGGAGCACCGTTCGTCAAGGTGGAGGCCACCAAGTATACCGAGGTCGGTTACGTGGGGCGGGACGTGGAGGCCATGATCCGGGATTTGGTCAGCGTGTCGGTGTCAATGGTGAAAACGGAACTGCAGGAACAGGTGCGGCAGGAGGCGGAGAAGCGGGCCGAGGAGGCGCTGCTGGATCTTCTGCTGCCGGGTATCGGCAAATCCCCGGCAACTCCCAGAGCAGCGGGGGCGCACCCGCTGCCGGTTCAGCCGGTTGCACCGCCTAAAGAAGAGTCTGCGACTACTTCGAACTCTGCGGTCTCATCCAGCACCCGGGAGAAGTTCAGAGAGAAGCTCCGCGCCGGGGAGTTAGATGACAAGACAGTGGAGGTGAATATCACCAGCAACCAGTTTCCGGCCATAGAGATTTTCTCGGGAACCAGCCTGGAGGAGATGGACGTAAATATCGGAAACCTGGGAAATATCTTCGGCGGTCGTAAAAAACGCAAGAAGACCACCGTGGTCCGGGCCCGGGATATCCTTCTGGCCGAAGAGATGGACAAGCTGATCGACATGGAACGGGTCACAGAGCAGGCGATCGAGCGAGCCGAACAGATGGGGATCGTGTTCATCGACGAGCTGGATAAAATAGCCTCCAGGCAGAACGTCAGCGGGGTGGATGTTTCCCGGGAAGGGGTGCAGCGGGATATCCTCCCGATCGTAGAGGGCTCCAAGGTGCACACCCGCTACGGGATGATCGACACCGCCCATATCCTGTTTATCGCGGCCGGGGCTTTCCACATGAGCAAACCGTCGGATCTGATTCCGGAGCTTCAGGGTCGCTTTCCTCTCCGGGTCGAGCTCCAGGCTCTGACCAGTGAGGATTTCGTTAAAATCCTCACCCAGCCCCGTAACGCCCTGATCAAGCAGTACGAGGAGCTGCTGCGTACCGAAAGTGTTGAGTTGGTGTTCCAGGAACCGGCCATCAAACGCATCGCCGAGATCGCCAATGAGGTGAACTCCAGAACCGAGAATATCGGCGCCCGGAGACTGCATACGATCATGGAATCGCTGCTGGAGGAGGTCAGCTTCACGGCTACCGACATCCAGGGCCAAACGGTGACCATTACCGAGAATTATGTGAATAAGAGACTGAAGGATATCGTGGAGGACCAGGATTTGAGCCGCTTCATCCTCTAATCAAGGCCCGAGTTGAGGCCGAAACTATAAGGAGAGGAGGGGCTTGTAGTGATGTTTTCAGTTGGACGTTTTGAAAAGACAGTCGATCTGCTCAAAAGGGGCTTGGATGTTTCCGTGCAGCGGCGGGGTGTGATCGCCAACAACATAGCCAATGCGGAGACACCGAACTTCAAGAGGACCGTACTGAACTTCGAGTCCGCCCTGAAACGGGCGCTGGACTCCGAGAAGGTGCGGCCGCCGCGGCAGTTCGTGACCGACGGCCGGCACATTCCCTTTCATCAGCCGGTGGATTACAGGACGGTCCGGCCGCGTCTGGTCCTGGATTACCTGACAACGGCCAAGAACAACGGGAATAACGTGGATATCGAGGAGGAGGGCATGCTGGCACTGGAGAACCAGCTGCTCTATCAAACCATGGCGCAGGCAATCTCCAGCGAGTTCAGCCGGGTGAACCTGGTGCTTCGCTAACTGTGAGAGCGAGAGAAAGGTTGGAGGAGTAGATGGGTCTTTTTACAACAATTAACACGGCAGCTACCGGGCTCACGGCCCAGCGTACCCGCCTGGACGTGATCGCCAACAATATCGCGAACGTGAATACAACCCGCACCACTGAGGGCGGGCCGTTTCGCCGCAGTCGGGTGGTCTTCCGTCCCCAGGTATCACAACCCTACTGGCGAAGCCCCTTTCTGCCCACCTTCCTGAAGGAACAGATCGGCAGGGGAGTGCGGGTGGTCAAGGTGGAGAAGGACTACGACGCCGAGGTGAGGCTGGTGTACGATCCGACTCACCCCGATGCCATCCAATCCGGGCCGCGACAGGGTTATGTGGAGTATCCGAACGTCAATGTGGTGAACGAAATGGTGGATATGATCTCCGCATCCAGGGCCTACGAGGCCAACGTGGCGATCATGAACGGCAGCAAGAGCATGTTCCTCAAGGCTCTGGAGATCGGGAGGTAATTGATGGATCTGCTTTCACCTCTGTCGGTTCAGGGACACCTTGTAGAGCTTCAGCGCACCGATCCCCGTCACCTTTCCGGATCGGTGGTGGCTGGCGCCTCCTCCACGCCCGCTTCGGCACCGGCGCTTTCGGATCCCGAATCGGGATTCGGACGAATGTTCTTCGATGCGCTGAACAACGTCAATGAACTTCAGCATACGACCATGGATCTGACCGAAATGATGCTCACCGATCCGGATTCGGTGGATATTCACGACGTGACAGTGGCTATTGCCGAGGCCAATCTGGCCCTCTCCATGACCAAAGCGATCATGGACAGGGCAATCCGGGCCTATCAGGAGGTCATCAACACGCGCTGAGGCGTGTAGAGAGAGAAAAAATCGCACTTCGTCGCGATAGGAGCGAGAGAAGTTTCAGTTCCTTGGGAGGGGAGAATGAACGAGTGGCTAAGACAGCTAATCAATCAGATAAAAACTCTGTGGGGTAAGTGGAGCCTTACCCAGAAGATCATCCTGTTCTCTATCGTGGGCGTGGCGGTTTTGGCGGTCATCCTGATCGCGGTGTTCAGCTCCGCTCCGACCATGGTAACCCTGATCGGCACACCGATCACCGATGAGAACAACCTGGCCCGCATCGTCACGGTTCTGGACGAGGAGGGGGTTGCTTACAAAGTGAGCCCGGAGAACATCATAACGGTGGAGGACGAGGCCACGGCTCGCCGCATCCGGGCCATCCTGATCCGGGAGGATCTGATTCCTCCCAAAACCGATCCCTGGGCAATCTTCGACGTGGAACGCTGGACTCTGACCGACTTCGAGCGGGATGTCAACCTGCAGCGTGCCCTTACCAAGAACCTGGAGCAGCACATCCTGGCCCTCGACGATGTGGATGCGGCCAGCGTGACCCTGGTGGTGCCCAAGAGCGAGCTGTTCCAGGAGGACCAGAATCCGGTCAGCGCTTCGGTGATAATCACGCCGAAACCGGGTTCCGACATCACCGAAAACCGCAAAAAGATCGAGGGGATCGTACGCATCATCAACTTCGCCGTAGCCGGGCTCCAGGACGAGAATATCGTGATTACCGATCAAAACGGCCTGCAGCTGAACGATTTCACCGGCCTGGAGGACGTGGACAGGATCGAGATCGCCCGGCGGGAGCTGCGAACCAAGAAAGAGCTGGAGCAGCAGTACAAGGCGGAAATATTGGCCGCCATGCGCACGATTTTCAGCTTCGACAGGGTGGAGATCGTCAAGCTGGACATCGACCTGGATATGAGCAAGCAGACGGTGAACACGGAGGAGCATTTTCCGGTCACGATGAAGAAGGACAACCCCCGCACGCCCTTCGATGAAAGCGAGGTGGTGCCCTCCATAACCCTGTCCAAAGAGGTAACGGAGGAGCATTTCGAAGGCACCGGCTTCAATCCCGAGGGTCCCCCGGGTCAGGAGGGGCAGACGCCCCCGGCCTACAAGGACCTGTCCAACCTGGTGGGTAAGTACGACCAGTCCTCATTAATTCAAAACGAGGTGGTGAACAAGAAGAGCACCTTTGAGGAGAGCAGCCCCTGGAGCATCGAAAGAATCACCACAGGCGTGGCTATTGATGGAGTATGGCGCAGGGTATACAATGATGATGGTGAATTGGAGGTGAATCCCGACGGCAGCATCGTACGGGCGTACAACCCGGTAAGCGAGGAGGATCTGCGCAAAGCGGAAAGTCTGATCAAGGATGCCGTGGGTTACGATCGGGATCGGGGAGACTCGGTAACCGTAGAGCACATCCCCTTCGACAGAACCGCTCAGTTCTCGACCGAGGATGAGCAGCTGCGCCGTCAGCGGCAGCTGCGTACTACGATCATCTCGGTTATCATCGGCATCGGGGCAATCATCTTTGCCGCCATCCTCTACCGGCTGATCGCCAAAGAGCTGGAGCGCAGACGGCGGCTGCGGGAAGAAGAGCTGGCGCGGCAGCATCAGGCCATGCGCGAGGCGGCGCTGCGCAGAGCCGAGGAGGAAGGGGCGGAGGTCGAACTATCCGTCGAGGAACGGGCGAGGATGGAGATGCAGGAGAATGCCATCAATATGGCTCGGGAGCATCCCGAGGACGTGGCTCAGCTGATCCGTACCTGGCTGTTGGAGGAGTAGGAGATGGCAAAGAGGGAAGCAAGCGCTACAGCCCAGGCGCCCCCGCCGGGAAAGAAACCCAGAGGCCACGGCGGACCGAAAAAGGCGCTTACCGGGCGTCAGAAGGCCGCCATATTCATCATAACCCTGGGGCACGAGATCGCCTCGGATATCTTCAAGCATCTGCGGGATGATGAAATCGAGCAGCTGACCTTCGAAATTGCCCGAAACGAATCGATAAATCCGGGAGATCGGGATCAGGTGCTGATGGAGTTCCAGGAGCTGATGATGGCCCAGGACTTCATCTCCACGGGTGGTATCGAGTACGCCCGGGAACTGTTGGAGAAGTCCGTCGGCAGCCAGAAGGCCGTGGACATCATCAACCGCCTGACCTCAAGCCTGCAGGTGCGTCCCTTCGACTTCATCCGCCGCACCGATCCGGCTCACCTGCTGAACTTCATTCAACAGGAGCATCCCCAGACCATTGCTTTGATCCTGGCCTATCTGGAGCCGAACAAGGCATCGGTTATCCTGGGAGCCCTGCCCAGTGAGGTACAATCCGACGTGGCCAAGAGAATCGCCACCATGGACAGGACCTCACCGGAGATCTTGAGGGAGGTCGAGCGGGTGCTGGAGAAGAAGCTGTCCACCCTATCTTCGGAGGACTACACAGCCGCCGGGGGAGTGGAGAGCATCGTGGAGATCCTCAACCTGGTGGATCGTTCTACCGAGAAGGGGATTATCGAGCGGCTGGAGGAGGATGATCCGGAGCTGGCCGAGGATATCAAGAAGCGGATGTTCGTGTTCGAGGATATCGTACTTCTCGACGACCGGGCCATCCAGAAGGTATTGCGGGAGGTGGATACCACGGAGCTTGCCAAGGCGCTGAAGGCGGTGGATTCGGAGGTGCAGGACAAGATCTTCAGGAATATGAGCAAGCGGGCGGCCACCCTCTTGAAGGAGGATATGGACTACATGGGACCGATCCGATTGAAGGATGTCGAGGAATCCCAGCAGCGTATCGTCTCCATCATCCGCAAGCTCGAGGAGCAGGGAGAAATCGTGGTTGCCCGGGCCGGCGAGGACGAACTGGTGGTCTAAATGGCAAAGAACGTTTTTAGAGCGGATGAAATTCTCTACCAGTCCCGTAAGGTTTTTATCAAACCTCCTCAGGTAGAGCCGGAGGAGAGTTTCGAAGAAATTGAAAGCCTGGAAGAGTATACCGGACCCACCGTAGACGATCTGCGCAAGGAGGCGGATGAGTTTAAGAGGAGCTGGGAAGAGGAGAAAAACCGCCTGATTGAAGCGGCTCAAGCGGAGGCGGAGTCGATCAAGAAAGAGGCGGAGCGGGCCGCCTTTGACGAGGTAAAACGTAAGAACAATCAGGCTCAGAAGATTCGCCAGGAAGCGGAGGACGAGGCCAAGACCATCATCGAGGATGCCCGGAAAAAAGCGCAGGAGCTGGAAGCGGAGATCCAAGACAAGGTCGACAAGCAGGAGAAGGAAGCTTTCGCCAAGGGGCACGCAGAGGGAAGAGAAGAGGGTTTCAAGGAGGGCCGCCAGGAGGTGGAACGTCTTGTCGAAAGCCTGCAGAAGATCATCTCCGCAGCCATAGACAAGAGAACTCAGATCATTCAGGAGTCGGAAACCCAGGTCATCAACCTGGTTTTACTGATTGCCAAGAAGGTGATCAAGGTAATCAGCGAGAATCAGCGCAACGTGGTGATCAACAATGTTGTCCAGGCCCTGCGTAAGCTCAAGAGCCGAGGCGACGTGGTGATACGGGTGAATCTGGCAGATGTCGAGCTCACCTCGGAGCACATTAATGACTTCATGAAGATGGTGGAAAACGTCAAGTCCGTGACTGTTTTAGAGGACAGCTCGGTGGATCGTGGCGGATGTATCATAGAGACCGATTTCGGTCAGATTGACGCCCGGATTTCTTCACAGCTTCATGAAATCGAAGAAAAGATAATCGAACTGGCTCCGATCCGTTCCAAAGGAGAGGAATAGGAGGCAGGAGAGAGTGCGAGGGCCGGCGGAGCCGGCAATAAACTAACCCATTTTTCAGGGAGGGGAAAAAGTGGGACTATTCGACAAGTACGCTTTCACTTTAGAGAGAATCGATCCCATCAAGTATACCGGCGTGGTAAAGCGGGTTCAGGGGGGGCTGATCGTGGAGGCCAAGGGCCCCCGGGCCGTGGTAGGAGAGTTGTGTCAGATCGTGCTCCCTGACAGCCGCCGCATCATCTGGGCCGAGGTCGTGGGCCTAAGGGACAGTATCGTGCAGATCATGCCCTACGACGAGATGGAGGGCATCACCGTGGGCTGCAAGGTGATCGCCATGGGTGAGTCGCTGTCAATTCCCGTGTCGGAGAAGCTGCTCGGCAGAGTGCTGGATGGTATGGGAAAGCCCATCGACGGTAAGGGAGATATCGGGTCCTCCATCTGGTACCCAATCCACCAATCTCCGCCGGATGTGCTGCGCAGACCGCGCATCGAACAGAAGATCGGAACCGGTATCCGTTCCATCGACGGGCTGGTCACGATGGGAAAAGGACAGCGGGCCGGGATATTTTCCGGCAGCGGGATCGGAAAATCCACATTGCTGGGAATGGTTGCCCGCAATACCACCGCGGATGTGAGCGTCATCGCCCTGATCGGTGAACGGGGCCGGGAGGTGCGGGATTTTATCGAGAACGACCTGGGGCCGGAGGGCCTGGAACGCTCGGTTGTCGTGGTTGCCTCCTCGAACAAACCCCCATTGTCCCGGATCCGCGGTGCCTACGTGGCCACCGCCATTGCCGAGTACTTCCGCGACCAGGGAAAAGACGTCATGCTGCTCTTCGATTCGGTCACCCGCTTTGCCCGGGCTCAACGGGAGATCGGACTGGCGGTGGGAGAACCGCCGGCAAACCGAGGATTTACTCCCTCGGTTTTCTCGCTTCTTCCGAAACTGCTGGAGCGCTGCGGAACCTCCCCGAAGGGCACGGTCACCGGATTCTACGCCGTGCTGGTCGAGGGGGATGACCTGGATGAACCGATTTCCGATGCGGTTCGGGGAATACTGGACGGACACATCGTGCTTACCCGCAATCTAGCCCAGAGGAATCACTACCCCGCCGTCGATGTCTTACAGTCGGTGTCCAGATTGGCCGAAAAGGTAACAGGACCGAACATCAAGAAGGCGGCCGGATCCCTGCGCCGCATGCTGGCAACTTATCGGGAGGCGGAGGATCTGATAAACGTCGGGGCGTACGTGGAAGGATCTAACCCGGAGATCGATCAGGCCATCGCCAAGATGCCGGAGATCAACGAGTTCCTCATTCAGGCGATAGAGGAGAAGCATCCAATGGAGGAAACCTACACTCGTATGGGAGAAATTGTCGGAGTTCCGATCCCCGAGGAGGAGTTGGGAAGTGAAGCGGTTTCACTTCAGGCTCGAGCGGCTACTTGAGATCCGCTCGCATCGGGAGCGGCAGTGGCTGGCCAAGTTGGCAGCTGCCTCGGGCTTATGCGCCCGCCTGATGCGAAAGATCACCGAGACCGGTGAGGCGGCTCGGGGAGCGTTCTACATAGACAGTCGCAAGGGCAATGAGCTGGATCTGGCTGTGCTGACCTACAGGGAAAACTATATCAATCGGCTGGGCCGGGAACGTATGAGCCTGGAGAAACAGCTGGAAGAGAGAAAGCGGCAACATAGCGAGGTGCAACAGAAGTATCAAGAGGTCTCCCGGGACAAGAAGGTGTTGGAAAAACTGAAAGAGAAGAGAGAGTCGGATTACTACAAGCAGGCGAAGCTGGGGGAGTTCAAGGAAGTGGATGATCTGAACTCCAGTCAGTTTTTGAGGAAGAGCCAGATGAGGGGGGATTGAGCCGTGATGGAATACAGTTCTGTTGGAGCGGGTTTTCGGGTTGTGATTCTTTTACTCCTCGTGGCGGTTCTCGTATTGGGCGCCCTGGTGTGGTTTGACTACCTGGGAATCGTGGATGCCCAGGGATTGTTGGCGCCGGTGTTCACCCTGATTCGAGGTGAACGGGTCGTGGTGGACGGTGAAGACCCGCTGCTGCTGGAAAAGGAAAGAATGGCCAAGCAGCTGGAAGCGCTGGCCATCCGCTCCGAAGAGCTTTCCGCCTGGCAGCAGGAGCTGGAGACCGGCCAGGCGCAGATCGATCAGATGATCGAGCAGTTGCAGGAGCGGGAACAGAAGATCGAAGATCGTGAAAAAGTGTTTAACGAACGTTTGCAGACCTTCGAAAATAGAAGAGTAAACCTGCAGCGTAACTCGGAATATCTGGTGGGGATGCCGCCGGAAAACGCCGTTAAGATACTACTGCAGATGGAAGACCAGGACGTGATTGATATCTTTCGTATGACCGAGGAGCAGGCTCAAGCCACTGGAGAGCTTTCCCTCGTATCCTACTGGCTGTCCCTGATGCCCGCGGAGCGGGCTGCGGTGCTGCAGAGGAAAATGTCACGGAAGATCGGGAGTTGATGCTTTGTTGCAATTGGATTTTGCCGCTGCCAAGCCCGTGAGCTATGAAGGTTCTACTGAAGCCGCAGTCTCTCCGGCGGCCAACTTTTTGGTTGAAAAACAGGCCGGGGGCAAGGTGGAGTCGGGAGCCGAAGGATTTGCCAGTACTCTGCAAAAGGCCCAGGGATCCATCGGAACCAAGGCGGTACATGATACCGAAGAGGCGGATACAAACCCTGAGGTAGAATCCCCGGGCTGCTCTACCGAAACTGCAGAAACGCTCCAGGAGTTGCTGGGCGGATTGGATGAGCGGCAGCTGATCGGGGTATTGATGCAGATCAACCCGGAGCAGCTGCTGCGCTATCTCGAATCTCTGGGGCTCGGTGCTGCTGTTAGCTCATCTTCGCTATCCGCGGGCAGCGCTGTCCATAGTACTCCGGCAGAGGGCAAGTGGGGGCTGAGCCGAGATAAGCTTATAGAAATTCTTGCCACTTTGGCCGAGCTGCTCGGAAAACAGACGGTGTTCGATGCGGTTGCCGCGGCCGCCGGGAAGAAACAAGCCCCGGGCTCACCGGAGCCCGATGTGGAGGGCAGGGCGGGAAAACAGCAGATCGGTGAAGCCGGCAAGGTGGGCAGGAAATCCACAGTGGTGGTAGTGGATCTGAGGGAGGATCAACATGCCGCCAAGGAGAGCCGGGAACAACGCAATCCGCCGAACAGCTCCTTGTATCCCGGCGTGCAAAAAGCCGGGGAGGTCCCGGACCGGGATGTTTCGATTCTGGTGCGGACTCCCCTTCAGCAGAGGGCCCAGGCCCCTGCCCTGGAGGCAAGTGCCCGCACGACCAGGGCGAGCGCGAACTTCGAGCAGCGGTTCATCCCGGAAGTTGTCAAGCAAACCGGCATTATCCTAAAAGACGGCGGCAATGGAGAGATCCGCCTGGTACTGAAGCCGGAGAATCTCGGTAGTATACGCATTCGACTGTCTTTGAGCGAAAGCAGTTTAGAGGGCCGTATAGTTGTCGACAATAATAGTGTTAAAGAACTGGTCGAATCCAGCCTGGACAACCTGAAAAACGCCCTACGTCTGGAGGGATATCAGACCAATTTGGAGGTTTCGGTTGGCCATAGGAGGAGCTGGAGCGGAAACGAGCAGGCCCAAACCCAACCGATGGGCGGGTTGGCTAGCAGCAGCGAAGAGTTCGACAAGGCCGTGCCGCTGTTCCTGGATCTGAAGCCCGAGTATGAGCTGGTCAACATATACGCGTAAACGGAGGAAGAAAAGAAGAGGTTATGGATATTCAATCGTTGCTGTCCGCCAATGATCTGAGCAGTCTGACCAGGCAGGTGGAGGACTACAATAGGGGGTTGAATCCCGCCGAGGCGGCCGGACAGGGTCAGACCTTGGGCAAGGATGATTTTCTGCGAATCCTTCTGACCCAGTTGACCCACCAGGATCCCACCGCCCCATTGGAGGACAAGGAGTTCGTGGCTCAGATGGCGCAGTTCTCCACCCTGGAGCAGATGACAAATATGAGTGCCGAGATGGCCAAGGTATTCGCGGTTATGGCCAAAAGTCAGGCGATCGGGCTGTTGGGCAAAACAGTCGAGATCGCCATTGGAGATAATGTAGTATCTGGGAGGGTTCGGGAAATCACAGGTAGTGAGTTTCCGCAAATACTGGTAGAAGGCCGATATTACGATGTGTCACAAATCTTGAGCGTCAAGGAAGAGTAAGGAGAGAAGCCCATGATGCGTTCGCTTTATTCCGGAGTTTCCGGACTCCAGAATCACCAGATACGAATGGATGTTCTGGGTAACAACATCTCCAACATCAACACGACCGGCTTTAAGAAGGGGCGGGTGAATTTCCAGGATATGCTCTCCCAAACCCTCTCGGGCGCGGCCAAGCCCACCGATGAGGTGGGCGGGGTCAATCCCAAGCAGGTAGGCCTGGGGATGGTTATCGCCTCCATCGACACGATCCACACCCAAGGATCGCTGCAGACCACGGGGGTGATGACGGATCTGGCGGTACAGGGGGAAGGCTTTTTCATTCTCCAGGATGGGGAGAAACGCTTTTACACCCGGGACGGATCGTTTGGAATCGACCGGGACGGCCTGTTGGTCGATCCGGCCAATGGACTTCGTGTACAGGGCTGGCAGGCGACCACGATTGACGGTGTCACCACGATCAACACCGCAGCGGTAATCGACGATCTGATCATTCCGGTGGGAGACAAGGATCCGGCTGCAGCCACAACCGAGGTGGAACTGGCCTGCAACCTGGATAAGCGCACACCGGAGATCCCCGCGGGCGCCACTGCCCAGACGATTCTGGACGGTACCTGGTCTACCACCTTTGATATCTACGATTCCTTCGGCAATGTGCACCAGCTGCAGGTCAACTTCACGAAGGTGGTGGGTATAGCAAACCGCTGGCAGGCTGAGGTGATCGTGGACCCGGATGCGGAGATTCCCACGAACACCCTGGTGGAGATCGGTGCGGCCAACAACGCGGATAACCTGTTCTTCATCGATTTCGACAACCTGGGCTCTATGTCCGCAGTACTGGACGCCCAGGGCGACACCATCGCCGAAGGAACGCTGCAGGTGGATGTCGGTTTCGATGTACCGGAAGCGACCATCCCCGCCGGCGAGGCGGCGGTGCGCCAGTTGTTCACTCTCAACCTCGGAGAGGTGGGTAGCTATCGCAGTGCGGTGACCCAGTTCGCCGAAAAGAGCTCTACCAAGGCGATCGCCCAGAACGGCTACCCCATGGGTTATCTGGAGAGCTTCAAGATCGACCAGGCCGGAGTGATCACCGGAGTGTACTCAAACGGCACCAATCGGGCCATCGGACAGGTTGCCCTGGCCGGTTTTACAAATCCCGGCGGACTGGAGAAAGCCGGGGAGAACACCTACGAGGTGTCGAACAATTCCGGGGATGCCCGCATCGATGCGGCTGGAATAGCGGGCAAGGGAAAAATCATTGCCGGAGCTCTGGAGATGAGTAATGTGGATCTGGCCGAGCAGTTCACCGATATGATCGTCACCCAGAGAGGATTTCAGGCGAACAGTCGAACCATCACCACCTCCGACCAGATGATCCAGGAACTGTTGACATTGAAACGGTAAAGGAATTAGATGAGATAAATGATCGAGGTGACCAGACTTGACGGGAGGACCTACTATGTGAATCCGCACCAGATCGAATACATCGAGTCCAACCCGGACACAACAATGGTCATGCTCAGCGGAAAACGGCTCGTGGTACGCGAGTCGTTTGAACAAATTTATGAGCGAATCGTGAGCTATCGAAAGCTCATAGGGGCGTTTAAGAACGAGGAGTAGAGTGTGGATCTAGCGACGATAGTCGGCCTGCTGGTGCTATTTGCCGCCCTGGTCACGGGGATTTTCTGGGCCGGCGGCCAGCCAATCCGGTTTATCAGCCTGTCCTCTATCTTTATCACGATTATCGGTTCATTCTGCGCCTTGATGGTGGCAAACCCCCTGAGCCGAGTGTTGGGTATTATGCGCTACTTCCGCCTCACCCTGCGTGTTCCGGTCTACGAGGAGGAACGGATCATCAGCCAGTTGGTGACTTTTTCCGAGAAGGCCCGCCGGGAGGGCCTGTTGGCGTTGGAGGATGATCTGGAGGAGGTGGAGGACGAGTTCCTGAGGAAGGGGATCCAGCTTGTCGTGGACGGCACGGATCCTGATATCATCAAGAATATTCTCTACAACGAGCTGAACCAGATTCAGTCCCGTCATTCAATCGGCATCGGCATCTTCGATGACTGGAGTAAGCTGGCTCCCGCTTTCGGCATGATCGGTACATTGATCGGCTTGATCACCATGCTGGCTCAGATCGAGGACAAGTCCGCAATTGGAATCGGTATGTCCACGGCCCTGATTACAACCCTCTATGGGGCCATTTTGGGTTATGGGGTTTTCATGCCGGTAAAACGCAAGCTCGAGGATAGAGATGAAGGGGAGAGCTTGGTGAAGGAGATCATGATCGAGGGGATTCTCTCGATTCAGTCGGGAGATAATCCCCGCATCCTGGAGGAGAAGCTTCTGGCCTTCCTGCCGCCGCTGCGCAGAGAGGCGGTGCGTCAGGAGGCGGTCAGGGAGTGAAGTAAAATAAGATGCCGAATCCAAAGAAGCGGGAGAAAAAGGTCGAGGAGGGTGCCCCCGGGTGGATGGTTACCTACGGGGACATGACTACTTTGCTGCTGACTTTTTTCATCCTGATGTTCACGACCGCGGAGATCGACGGAGCGGAGTTACGTATGATTCTGGCGGCTTTCCAGGGCTTGGGATCCTTTCGGGGTGGAAACACTCTCCAGGTGGGAAAGCTTGCCGAGTTGGGCCATACTATTATGGGCCTGCCTTCGAGGGAGGCGGGCAAGGCGCTGGACAACGCGCGGCGCACCGCGATCAGCCAGTTCCAGCCGGAACTGAAGACCAAGAAGGTGCGGATCAAGGAAGATGAGCGGGGTTTGATAATCTCCCTGGCGGCGGATTCGTTTTTTGAGCCGGCCAGTGCGGGGATAAACATCGAGGAGTCCCGGCAGGTACTGCAGAAGGTGGCGACCCTGCTCGACTCTCCGGAAATGAGAGGACGGAAGTTCCGAATAGAGGGGCATACGGATAACATTTCCACGGACCCGGACGGAGAGTGGGAGACGAATTGGGAGCTATCGGCAGACAGGGCTGTCAATGTTCTTCACTACCTGGTGGATTTTGGTGTGGATGAGCGGCAATGTCAGGTAGCGGGATTCGCCGATACCGTGCCCCTGGCTTCCAACGATACCCGGGAAGGCAGGGCGTACAACCGCCGGGTCGATATCGTGCTGCTGACCGAGGGGCATCTATGAGGCTGAAGAGTTTGAATTGCCGGCGCATTATCTTTAAATTTGGATGTAGGAGCTGTTCATGTCCGACGAAGAGGGGTTGAGTTTAGAGGATGTAGGTGCCGGTCCCGATGAAATAGCCCCCGCGGGGCGAAAAGCGGGATTTCTGCCCACCTTTCTCGTAAGAGTACTCAAATGGGTGGCCATTGGCCTGGGTTTTGTGATTCTAGGCGTAACCACAACCGTTGTGACCTTTAACCTGGTGAACAGGGGGCGTGCCGGTTCCGAGCTCAGGGAGATATCCCCGAAGTACAGCGCCAGGCCGGAACCCCTGAACTACGACGATACTTTGGAAGAGATCCGCGGAGTAACCTCCGACGAAGTTCCGGCCATTTTCAGTGCGCGCATCAGCCTGGGTTACGAACAGGGCAAGCAGCAGCTGGCCATAGAGATTGCCGCCCGCAAGCGGGAAATCGGGAATCTCGCCCTGATTTACCTGAGCAAGAAGAGAAGCGAGGAACTGCGGCCGGAGCACTACGAGCTGATACAGGAGGATCTGCGCAGCCAGATCAACAGCGTGCTCAGGGAGGGGCAAATCGAAGCGGTGGTATTCCGGGATTTTGTGGTGACTCAGTAGGAGAGTAGATTCATGGCGGAAGTACTGTCCCAGGACGAAATAGATCAACTTCTCTCGGCAATCTCAGCCGGGGAGATCTCCACTGAAGAGATACACCAGCCCCGGGACCAGCGCAAGATCAAGATCTATGACTTCAAGCGTCCGGATAAGTTTTCCAAGGACCAGATCCGCACGGTCTCGATCATGCATGAGACTTTCGCCCGCCTTACCACAACCTCCATGTCGGCCCAGCTGCGTAGCCTGGTGCATGTCCATGTGGCTTCGGTCGATCAGCTCACCTACGAGGAGTTCATCCGCTCGATTCCCAATCCCACAACCCTGGCGGTGATTGATATGGATCCTCTCAAGGGATCGGCGATCCTCGAGATCGATCCGGCCATCACCTTTTCGGTGATCGACAGGCTATTCGGCGGTCAGGGGGAAGGTGCCAAGTTCTCGAGGGATCTGACGGATATCGAGCAGGCGGTCATGGAGGGGATCATTGTCCGGATACTGGGCAACTTGAGGGAAAGCTGGAGCACGGTAATCGATCTTCGTCCTCGCCTCGGCGGGATCGAAACCAATCCCCAGTTTGCCCAGATCGTACCGCCCTCGGAAATGGTGATTTTGATCACCCTGGAAACCAAGGTCGGGGAAGTGGAGGGAATGATGAACCTCTGCATCCCCTATCTTACGATCGAGCCGATCATCTCCAAGCTTTCGGCGCAGTACTGGTACGCCTCCACACGGCGGGGCACGACAACGGAGAATCTGAACATACTGCGGGATCGGCTGGCCTCGGTAACCGTCACCCTGATGGCCGAGATCGGCGCTATGGATATTAAAGTGCGGGATGTATTGGCCTTGCGGGTAGGCGATATTCTGCGACTGGATTCGGTCAGAGTAAACGATCCCATGACCGTGCGCATCAGCGAACGTAGGAAGTTCCTCTGTCGTCCCGGTGTACTGGGAAACAAGATGGCTGTACAGGTGATTAAGAAGCTGGAAGATATCGAGCAGGCGGATTTTGAGGAGCTCACTACCAGCGGGGAGGAAGAAGTATGAGCGACGGATCACTGTCCCAAGACGAAATTGACGCATTGCTACAGGAAACCGAGAGTCTGGAGATCGATACCGGGTTCGGAGGAAGCGAGCCGCTCTCGGAGGATGAGAAGGGTCGTTTAGTAACCCTATTGGAGGGTGTGATCGATTCTCAGGCCTCGAACCTGTCTATTCTGACGCGTAAGAACGTAAATTTGGAAAGACCCTCTCTGGATCTTGTGATGGGGGAGGAGATACTGGATCAGCTGCCGGATGAGGTCGTGGATGTAAAGATCGATTTTACAGACGCCCTTGCTGGTGAACACTCCTATCTGGTGGATTCCACTACGGCTCAGGCGGTTGCCGCGCTGATGATGGGCCAAACCGGGGTGGAGTTGGACGATGCGGCTCTTTCGGCCGTGGCCGAAGCCCTTTCTCAGATCAGCGGACCGGTGGCCACGGAGATCGGCAATCAGAGCGGAAAAACCGTGCAGAATGCTCCACCGGATTTCCAGAGCGTTTCCAAAGACAAGGTGAGACTTCCCCAGGGGGAGGTGGTCGTCAAGTTGGAATATCCCCTGATGATCGAGGGGGAGAATCCGGCGAAGCTGATCGAGTTGTACTCGCTTTCCCTGGCTAAGGAGATCATCACCGCAACTTCTGCCGCAGAAGCGAGCGCCGCAGCGGGTGCCGGAGCAGCTGCTGCCTTAGGTGCGGCTACCGGCTCTTCCGGAGGCGAAGCTTCGGGAGCCCCGGCCGGGATAGCCCAGACCTTCGGGCAGGCCTTTGGCGCTCCACAGGGTATGGGTGTAGGTTCCGGACAGGCTCCGCCAAATGTCCAGCCGGTGCAGTTTGCCAATCTCCAGGGCGCAGGCGCTCCTGGGGAACAGGGCAATATCGGCCTGCTCATGGATGTTTACATGGAGCTGACCGTAGAGCTGGGGCGAACGCGCAAGCTCATCCGGGAGATACTGGGCATCGGTGAAGGTACGATTATCGAGTTGGATAAGCTTGCCGGTGAGCCGGTGGACATCCTGGTCAATCACAAGCTGATCGCCAAGGGAGAGGTTGTGGTTATTGATGAGAACTTCGGAGTCCGGGTCACCGAAATCGTCTCTCCAATGCAGAGGATGAGTGATTTGACTTAAATTTCGTTCTAGTATAGAATAAACAGCGAAGATGTCGCAATTGTAGTATTGTGGTCTTCTTTCGTAGTTTCTTGGGAGGGGAACGTGAAATCCAAAAAAGACACTCCGTTTGCCACAGGTAGGGTAATCCCGCTCTGTATTGTCGTACTCCTCCTGCTGCCACTTCCCGTTCTACAGGCCCAGGATCAGGCGGATAATTCCGGCACCAAGACGCGACGTCCGGCCGAAGAATCGCTGCTGATCCTGGACACCGGGGAAGAAGCGGAAGGGGAGGAGGGCGCGGATGTACAGGGAGGGCCGCTGGTTTCTTCCTGGGATTTCCTGCGCATGGTCTTGATCCTGGCTGCCGTGGTCGGAGTGATCTACCTGATCTTCTGGATCCTCAAACGAGGCATTCGCCGTCAACTTCCCCAGAACGATCTGATTCGACTGTTAGGCACCCGCAATCTTGCGGGCAACCGCGCTCTGCATCTTGTCGAGATGGGTAAACAGGTCTTTCTGGTGGGTTCAGCCGAAGGCAGCATTTCCCTCATATCTGAAATTCGCGATCAAGAGACCCTGGATTCGATTGCCCTGGAGCGCTCGCAGATGCAGAATCGTACGCCCCTGGGATTCGCTCAATTTTTCCAGTCCATTCTCAAATCGGGAAAGAAGAACGAATCCAAGGTCGGAGCGACGATCGATTTTATGAAACAGCAGAGACAACGGTTGGAGAAGCTTTAGACAGAGAGCGGCCGCAAAACTGGGAGGGGACATGATCAAAAAGACTCTACTGCTATTCATACTGGCTCTGTTACTCGTCCCCGGCTCTGTCTTTCCCCAGGACACGGGTCTTCGCCCTGCTGCTCCCGGTGCTCCCTTTCCCTACGTCGATCTGAACGTACGGGAGGCGGAGAGCAACAGAGAGGTGGTTCTGTCGATCCAGCTGCTGCTGCTCCTGGCCGTCCTTACCTTGGCTCCGTCGATACTCATTCTCATGACTTCTTTTCTACGCATAGCGATCGTATTCGATTTCGTGAAACGCGCTCTGTCGCTGCAGCAGGTGCCGCCGACGCAGATCCTCATGGGACTGGCTTTGTTTCTGTCTCTGTTCATCATGTGGCCTACTCTGAGCACGATCTACAACGAGTCATTCAAGCCCTTTGCAGAGGGGGAGATTGGTATCGATAGTATGTATCAGAACGCCGAAAGCCCGCTGCGCCTGTTCATGTACAGACAGATGCAGAACGATCCTGAGAATATCCGGCTGTTCATGCGCATGCGGGATATGCCTAAACCGAATTCTTTGGCCGATGTGCCCACGGAGGTGTTGATACCCGCCTTCGTTCTGCACGAACTCACAGTGGCTTTTAAAATCGGCATACTGCTGTTTATACCCTTTATCATTATCGATATCGTCGTTGCCTCCACGTTGATGTCGATGGGCATGATCATGCTGCCCCCGGTGATGATCTCTCTTCCCTTCAAGCTGATTGTGTTCGTACTGGTGGATGGATGGAACCTGCTGACCCTTCAGGTTGTGCAGAGTTTCCGATAATAGAAGTAGGAGGGGAAAAGTGTCTGTAGGATTCGCCATCAACCTGATCCGCGGCGCGGCGCTCCAGGCGTTGATGATCGCCGCACCCCTGCTGCTTGTGGGATTGCTGGTGGGGCTGATCATCTCGATTTTTCAGGCTACAACCTCGATCCAGGAACAGACCCTGACCTTCGTACCGAAGATAGCGGCGATTCTAGGAGCGCTGATCCTGTTCGGGCCCTGGATCATTGTGTCCATGGTTCAGTTCACCCTGAGATTGTTCGGCAGGATCCCGGAGTTGGGTGGATAGGTAGATGATTGGAACCCTGGTGGTGAATTTCCGGGTATTTCTCATAATACTCGTGCGGGTGACTGCCCTGATCCAGGTAGCACCGCTGTTCTCCTCCCAGGCCTTTCCGCAGACAGCAAAGCTCGGATTCGCCCTGTTTGTATCCGTGGCGATCTTTCCCTGGGTCGCCGAGCAGGGCTACCTGCTGCCGGAAACTGCAGTGGATTACTTCATGGTGGTGGTGGGTGAGGCCATGATCGGCATCATTCTGGGTTTTTTCCTCAACATCATCTTCGCCGTGTTTCAGGTCGCCGGTCAGTTCTTCTCTCTGCAGATGGGTTTTGGCGCCTCCCAGGTCTTTGATCCTCTGGCCCAGATTCAGATTCCCCTCATGGGGCAGTTTCTCAACATCGCCGGAATGTTCACCTTCCTGGTGATATCCGGCGCGCAGAAGCTGCTTCTGGTCGGGGTGTACGGGTCCTTCAAGTCGATCCAGGCTGTAGATCTGGTTGCCCGCCGTGCGCAGCTGTTTCCTCTGTTCTTGCGCAGCCTGGGGGAGCTTTTCGTCAACTCCCTCACCATAGCTTTTCCGATTCTAGGTACGCTTCTTCTCGTATCGGTGACTATGGGGCTGCTGGCCAAAGCCGCTCCCCAGATGAACCTGCTCATGATGGGTTTCCCCCTCGCCATCGGAACCGCTCTGATTGTGATCGCCGTGGCCACGCCCTTTCTCATTGGCGCTTTCAGCCGCCTGTTGGAAGGGGGATTCGAGCAGTTGGGCAGCATCATAACGAGCCTCAGGGGAACCGGGGGCTAGTGGTATGGTGAAACAGCTGCTTGCGGTTTTGAATGCTGACGAAGACGTCACGCGTGACGCGGACGTCACACTGCGTGAGCGCGGAGGCGCGGACGTCACGAGCCTGTGCTATGGTTCGGTGTATTCGGGGAGCACGCCTCATTTCACCAACGCCACACCTTTCGACCTTCACCTCCAGTGGTTCGCGGCGGAAGATGAGGGACGAACCGAGGAGC
>CAZFMD010000008.1:0-31995 GCA_964520025.1 uncultured Spirochaetaceae bacterium | reverse complement strand
CTTCCCGGGCCCGCATTCCGTTGCCCCGCTTTCTGACTCGACATATACACAGTTGGTTAGAGTGGCCTGGTGGGTGGAGACAGCAGATGAAACCGGTTGCTTTTGTGATAAAAGTGGTGCGTGCTGCTCAATCGAGTGGTGGGAATTTCAGCCTTCCGCCGTCCCGATCGGCTGCCAGGAACGGATCCGGTCCAGCCGGAAGGTACGCTTGTCTTCCCTGAGATGACACCAGGCCCGGATGTAGGTGTAACCGTTGTCTCCCCGGAAGATGCGGCGGGGCTCTATCACCCGGAACGAACACTGGCCGTAGCCGTTGGTGTAGGCGATGCGAACCCGCCCGCCGATGGACGTTTCCGGGTCCTGGACATGTTCTTGCAGTGCTAAGAGCGACACCTCTGCCTCCTACAGGAGTAAAGCAGGAAGCGTGCCAAAAAGAGGTGGACCGCCCAGGCTTAGAGGTTTACAGGAGGGTCACCGGAGGGTCACGGGAACGCCGCGGGGAGCCTCGGTTGGCCCTCCAGCCGGAAAGTGTTCCCTCTGTGGACTACTCGCGGGTAGCTCGCTGCCGGCTCCGGTGTGGCCGGTGAAACTTCGGTTAAAGGACGCGCAACCGCAGTTCCGGCGTGGTGCGGTGCGGGATGGTTCACTCTCTGTCGTGAATCAGGAGGACGACCCAAACCAAGAAGAGGATGTTCTCCCGCGGTGTTCCCGAGACGCTGCCCGCCAGCTCGACGGCTATACACCGGGAGTCCAGGTTCTCCCGGACGATGGAGCCGATCGGCCCAGAGACGTCGGTGATGAGGCAGGTCTCCCGACCGGCGGGGACGCCTCACCGGTATGAAATTCATATAGGGTATGAAACGATTCACTGAGTAAATAAAGATTCCAGCAATTTTGAGTGATTGAAGAAATTTTGACTTAATAGTTGGCAAAATCACGGCAAAAATGACAACTTTGTATACAAAATTACTAGAAAAACCGGGGAATTCTATTTTCCTTTTCGGCCCGCGGGGAACCGGAACTGCTGATCAGCCTGCGTATGGTGAACGTCGGCTCAGAGGAAAACGTCTGGAACGAAACCCTGAGCGAAAACATCTCCCGGTACGACTACATCGCCACCTGAAAGGCGCTTTCACCGGAGCGGATCGGGACCGGCCGGGCAGGTTCCGCTCCGCAGACACGGGCACCATCCTGCTGGACGAGGTGGGGGATCTGCCCCCGGAGATCCAGCCCAAGCTGCTGCGGGTTCTGGAGAACAAGACATTGATACCGGTGGGAGCGGAGCGGGAGATCACCGTGGACGTGCGCATCCTGGCCGCCACCAACCAGGACCTGGAAAAGCTGATTGAAGAGGGCAGCTTCCGGCGGGACCTGTACCAGCGGCTCAACCAGGTCACGCTGCAGCTGCCGCCCCTGCGGGAGCGCTTCGGGGATCAGGCGGAGGAGCAGCCATGAGGCCCGGGCTTCACTGAAACGGCAATCTGCCGTCTCAATCGTACCCCAGTAGGGTGAGTCTGTGGTGGCTGCCTCGGATCTTATTTGACCATTAAATGGTTGAAAATTAGCCACTTATTGGTTAATATTCAGTCATGTACCGAAGAAATCTGAGAGAAGCCGTTATCACGGCCCTGTCAGACACCCCGGCAGTATTCCTCCAGGGACCCCGCCAGGCCGGAAAGAGCACGCTGGCTCAGCAAATTGCAGAGAGCGATCACCCAGCCCGGTATCTTTCTCTGGATGACGCGGCGGTGCTGAGTGCCGCAAAAGAGGATCCTCAAGGCTTTGTCTCCGGTTTTTCCGGACCTGTGGTGCTGGATGAGGTGCAGAGGGTACCGGAACTGTTTCTGGCTATCAAGAGAGAAATCGATAAACGCAGGGAACCCGGGAAATTTTTGTTGACCGGATCGGCGGATGTGCTGCTGCTGCCGAAAATCTCCGAATCCCTGGCAGGGCGCCTGGAGATCCTCACTCTGTGGCCCCTGTCTCAGGGCGAGCTTGCCGCTCACGCCGAGGGATTCATCGACAAGATGTTCGGTTCATCGCTACCGGTTGTCATACCACGAGGTGAAGACAAGGCAAGCCTCATGGCGCGTGTGCTGACCGGCGGATACCCGGAAGTCATCGCCAGGAATGAACGGGAACGACAGCATGCCTGGTTCGGATCCTACATCACGACCATCCTGCAGCGGGATATACGAGACCTTGCCCGTATCGATGCCCTGGCCGATGTTTCACGTTTGCTCTCAATTCTTGCCGCATCAACCAGTCGAATCCTGAACTTCTCCGATCTCAGCCGCGGCATTTCCGTGCCCCGTTCCTCTTTGAGGCGCTACACAACGCTGCTGGAAGCCACATTCTTGTTACACCCACTACCTGCCTGGTTTCGCAACCTGGGAAAAAGGCTGGTGAAGTCGGCCAAGGTACTGCTGAGCGACTCGGGACTGGCAGCCCATTTAGTTGGCGCTGATGAGTCACGGCTGCTGTCTGATCCACACATTGGGGGTCAAACCCTTGAAACTTTCGCGATCATGGAAATACTCAAACAAACTGGCTGGAGTAAAACGAAACCACGCCTGTTTCACTACCGAACCCACAGTCAGCTTGAGGTGGATGTTGTATTGGAGAACCGGGCCGGTCAGATCGTGGGCATCGAAATCAAGTCATCCACATCCCTCAAATCAGATGCTTCGGCGGGATTAAAGAGCCTGGCCGAGTCTTGTGGGGAGTCCTTCCTCCGAGGCGTCATCCTATACCTCGGTGAACAGATCGTGCCCTTTTCCCAGCGAATCCATGCCGTTCCACTCCCGGCGCTCTGGTGCTGGTAGGTGTGAGGAGGTGAAATCCAATGAAGAGCGCTGAACATGTAAAAGCCTGGCAGATGCGGATCGATCTGGACGGCGCCTGGCCGCCGGTCTGGAGGCGCATCCTGGTACCGGGAGGCATCAATCTGCTGGAGTTGCACGAGATCATCCAGGACGCCTTCGGCTGGGAGGATTACCATCTCCACCAGTACATCATCCGCGGTGTGGAGTACGGGGATCCGGAAAACGACGAGTATGGTGACTGGGACATACACGACGAAACCGTGATCTCATTGAGTGAACTCGACCTGGCTCCGGGGGAGAGCTTCTCCTACACCTACGACTTCGGCGACAACTGGACCCATACCCTAAGGGTGGAGAGGATCCTGACCGTCGAGGGCAGAAAGCGGCTGCCCCGCTGCCTGGGCGGGGAACGCGCCTGCCCGCCGGAGGATGTGGGCGGGATCGGCGGCTACGCCGAGTTCCTCGACGCTCTGGCCGATCCCGGGCACCCCGAGCACGATCGATTTCAGGAATGGATCGGGGGAAGCTTCGATCCGGAGAGGTTCGATCCGAAGAATGCAAACCGGCGTCTTGCCGACCGGGCCGCCGCCAAACGTGCCCCTGTGTGGGCCCGGATTCCGGAGCGCTACAGAGACGCACCGCTGAGCGAGCCTTCGGACTGGAGGCCGGCGGACCGGCAGAAACACACCGACACGGCCCGGAATCTGCCGCTGCGCAGGGACGTTCTGGCCTTGCTCGTCTACCTGCGGGATCACAAGGTCACGGGCGCCTCCTCCAGCGGCAACCTGCCGCTCAAAACGGTGACGGAGGTGGCCGCAGCGTTCGTCGACCCGCCCCCCGTGGGGATTCGCCTGGGCAACACGGTATATCCGGCTCGCAGTGAGGAGGAGGTGTGGCCCGTCTATTTCGTCCACATCCTGGCCAATGGCGCGGACCTGGTTGCCGGCGGGCCGGGCCGGCGCTGGCGCCTGACAAAGCGGGGAGAGCGCTACTTCGACGCTCCGGCGGACCTCCAGGTTCGCACCCTGCTCATCGCCTGGTGGCACCAGGTGAACTGGACGGTGGCTACCCGCTACAACATCTTCGACGAGGTCTTCTCCTCCCGGTTTCCCCGCTCTGCCCAGGAGCTTTTCAAACAGCTGGAAGTCGGGCAGAGTGTGGAGTATGAACCGTTCGTCGACAGGCTGATCAGAGAGATCGGCTTGAGGTGGGAGGCGGAGGCCGAGGAGTCGGAGCGCATGCGCGAGTATATCGGCTCGAGCCTGGAGCGTATGCTGATCGAACCGCTCGAAGCCCTCGGCATACTTTCCGGTCAGCGGAGCAGGGACGAAGAGGCTCCCTTCAGGCGGGAACGGCTGAGGGCATTCTCTCTCACGGCCTTCGGTCGGATGCTCTTCGAGACCCTGAGGTACTGGTAATCCGCCATTTACTCCAAAGAATTAAACAACACTCCCTGGATCATATTCTTCCGGCACTGTTTGAGGTGGCGCCTGAGCACTTCCTCGGCTTTCGGAGAATTCTCCTCCAGTCGGTCTACGATTTCCGTATGGTCGGCGTGCACCTGGTCCATATTCGGCTGCACTCCGGCCTTAAATGTCAACGCGATGTTGAGGTGCAGCATGTTGGTTCTGTACATCTGTAGGAGGTATCTGTTTTCGGTCAGAGAAACCAGCTCCTGGTGAAACAGCTGATCGTATTTTGCGTAAGCCCGCATGCGCTGGTCTTCATTGCTGAGCGGCGGATTCTTCGTCATCTGCTCCAGATAACGCCTGAGGTTTACCAGGTTGGCTGCGGTCACCACCGGGTAGATCCTGTTGACTGCATGCTCCTCGATCATCTCCCTGGCCTCAAATGCCTCCAACATGGACCGACGGGTAGGAATTTTGACAACGCAGTTGCTCCGAGGTTTTATGGTTACCACGTTCTCCAGGCTCAGGCGTCTCAAAGCCTCACGCACGGGCATTGTGCTTACGTTGAGAAGATCCGCGATCTCCCGGATGTTTAGCCGTTCGCCGTAGCCGATTTCTCCTTCAAGGATCTTGTCGGCAAGATACTGGTACACCTTGTCGCTGAGCGTACTCGTATCTATTGGAATATCATTAGGCTCCGGACGGATCTTGTGACGCAGGTTCTCTTCCTCGATCGTGCTCTGTGTATCGCTCAATGACCCTTCTACCTCCTCGAAATCCGCCCCCATTATAATCAGTCTTTTCCGCCTCCCTCAACCTCAAATTACTCCGCAAAATACGTCTATACGTTTCCTGTCAATGCGTTCGAGACGAATTCACACTCTGTCACCTCAACAGACTGATGCGACGACTTGACATGTTAGATAATCTAATATAGAATATCTAATATCACAGTATAACAAGGGGGCTCAAAATGATCAAGAAGTTCGGACTGGTTGTATTCCTGGCGCTGCTGGCAGCGTCCATGGCAGGTGCGGGGGGCAACGGTGAGAAACAGGCCGCAGTCGGAGAGGAAATGCAACTGCGCTACGCTCACTCGAACGTCCCGATCTACTTCTATCACACAGCCGGAGAGGCGTTTGCACAACAGCTCAACACCCTTACGGATGAACGAATCCAGGTCAAGCTCTTCCCTCAAGGCCAGCTTGGCGGAGAAAGGGATGTTACCGAGGGACTTCAGTTGGGGACCGTGGATTTTCAGGCGACTTCTATTGGAGTTACCGGCACCTTCATTCCCGCCGTACGGATCCTGAACCTTCCTTTCATCTTCCTGGGACCGAAGCATTTCGTTGCGGTCATGGACAGCCCGATCGGCGGAGAACTTCTCAAGAAGGCAAGGGAACAGGGTGAGAAGGTTGGTCTGAAAGTTCTGTCCATCGCGGCGTCGGATTTTCGCCTTCCCATGAACGACATACGGTCGATCAACAAACCGTCTGATTTCAAAGGTGTGAAAATGCGCACCATGGAGGTACCGACACACATGGCAGCATATAAAGCTCTTGGGGCGAATCCGGTTCCGCTGCCTTTCGGTGAGTTGTACACGGCGCTTCAAACCGATGTGGTCGATGGAAACGAAAACGGACCCCTGGCACTATTCGGCAACAAGTTCTACGAGGTACAGAAATACATAACGCTCCTCCCCGTGGTATCCAATGCAGGAATCTTTCTGATGAGCCAGAAAACATGGGACAAACTCACCAAGGCGGATCAGGAAGCGGTCATGAAATCCGTCGACATCTGGACCAAGGTGATGAACGAAGACGCCATCGAGCTGGGCGGTTGGGCAATAGACCAGATGAAAAAATCCGGGATTCAAGTTAACCAGGTTCAGGATATCTCCGCATTTGTTCAAGAGGCCAAGACCGTATATCCGGATTTCTACGAATCACTACCCGCAGACCTGCAGGACTGGGCTCGCGATATGGTGACACGGATCCAGGATGCGGCTGAAGGCATCGAAGAGGGAGACTGGTTCGCTGGGCAATAGCAGTTCATCGAAATGGCCGGCATACCCGATACCGGCGAGCGCTCCAACATCGAAGAAAACATATTGTTTGGAGAGCGGAATCAGGAGCAAGCGGTAGGATCCGCTTGCTCCTTTCTTGTCTCCTCGACAGGGATGGACTATCCTTGCGAACAGATTCCCTGTTCGCCGGGGATCGTTTCAACACAACAATGAAAGGGACTGACCGATGAGGGTTCTCAAAGCGATTCAGAGGGTTGCCGACGGAATGGAATGGGTCATCAAAGTCTGCGTCATTGTCAGCCTGGGGAGCATCGCCGCGGTGGTGAATATCTCAGTTTTCTTCCGGTACGTGCTGAATTCCCCTCTTTCCTGGACCAACGAGTTGGCCAGATACTTGCTCGTTTTCACTGTTGTATTCGCCGCTGCCATCGCTCTACGGCACAACATGTTTGTTAAAGTACAAGTCCTCAGAGGTCTTCTTCCCGGGGTACCACGAAGGATCATAGCAGCCGGCGCCAGGCTACTCATCGGCGGATTCCTGGTCGTTTGCTTCTTATCACCGGAAGCAATGATCGAAAAGGCTCTGCGAACCAACACCATCAGTCCGGCAATGAGCCTGCCGATGGCTTTGGTATACCGAATGATGCAGATCGGATTCGCCACAATGCTTGTTTTCCTGCTCTTCGGACTGGTGGACTCGGCTCTCCGTGTAGGGGGAACGGACAACAATGGGGAGAGCCGCATATGATCATCGCGGTGTTTATAATCCTGCTGGCAATCGGGGTACCGATCGCTTTTGTTCTGGGACTCAGCAGCCTTCTCTATCTCCGGTTGGAGGACATGCACTTCGTGCTGGTCAGCCAGCGTTTCTTTGTGGGCGTGGACAACTTTCTGTTATTGGCTGTCCCGCTTTTCATCCTCGCCGGGAAGCTCATGAACGAAAGCGGCATCACAGATCGCCTCATCGAGTTTTTTGCAATCCTTTTGGGGCATATCCGAGGCGGACTCGCCTACATCAACATTGTTGCCAGCGTATTCTTTGCGGGAATTACAGGGGCGGGAGCGGCCGACACAGCGGCGATAGGTTCTATCCTCATCCCGGCCATGAAGAAGGAAGGATACTCCTCGGACTATGCGGCGGCGGTGACTGCCGTGTCTTCCACCATTGGACCGACAATACCACCGAGCATCGCCATGGTTGTCTACGCCGCCTCGGCCGGAGTGTCAGTAGCCAAGCTGTTCCTCGGGGGAATTATCCCGGGAATGCTTCTGGCCTTCGGTCAGCTGTTCGTAGCCTGGCGAGGCACGCACAAATTTGCCGTGCCGGTAAGAGAAAAACGCCTTTCGGCGAAAACTTTTGTCAGGGGATTTTTTGACGCCGCTTTAGCGCTGCTCATGCCGCTGATCCTGATCGGGGGCATCGTGCTGGGAATTTTCACACCCACAGAAGCGGCAGCCGTGGCTGTTCTCTACGCTCTCCTTGTAGGCTTTGTTATATACAGGAAACTCACCGTGCGTAAGTTGCTGCGCCAGCTTTACGAGACAGCGCTTCTGACGGGCGCAATCTTGATGATTTTAGGGTTTGCTCATCTTTTTGGGTGGATCCTGGCCGCAGAGGATGTTCCCGGCACGGTGGCGAGGGCAATCACGAGCATCACCCAAAATCGGATTTTAGTGCTTTTAATGATCAATGCACTGCTGCTGGTAATCGGCACATTCATGGAAACTTTGGCTTCGGTGATCCTTCTGACACCGATACTTCTTCCTTTAGCCGAATCCCTGGGCATCAATCCCATTCACTTCGGGATAATCATGGTGGTAAACCTGAACATCGGCCTGGCCACACCGCCGCTGGGAGTTTGCCTGGTTGTTGCCGCACCTCTCGCGGAGACCACTATCGAGCGTATCGCCCGGGCCGCGATACCTTTCCTGTTCGTCATGGTCGGGGTTCTGCTGCTGATTACCTATATTCCGGAACTTGTCATGTTTATCCCGAACCTGGTTTTCAAATAGGCAATTATGGAGGGCAACCAATGACAGCACACACTATACATATTGGAATCATCGGCACAGGAAGGGTCGCCCGGGCTCATCTCGAAGCCGTGAGGGACAGCCGGGACGAGGTCGAGCTGGCGGCCGTTTGCGATGTCGATAGCGGTAAAGCAAAGGCGGCCGCCGAAACATATGGCGCCGCTAAGTTCTATCTAGACTACCGGGAGATAGCCGGGGACCCCGATATAAACGCAGTCATTATCTGCCTGCCCAACCACCTTCACCACCCGGCCGTCCTTACACTGGCCGAAGCCGGCAAGAACATTCTGGTGGAAAAGCCGATGTCCTCAAACCTGCGGGAGGCCGACCAGATGATCAGGGCCGCCCGGCAAAACGGCGTAACCCTGATGGTAGGACAGAGCAGACGATTCTCCCGGGCCATACGAGTGGCACGTGAACGCCTACACGAACTGGGCACGGTATTCCGTATCGACATCAGCTTTCTGGTATTGTTTTCCGCGCCCCAGACAGACTGGTGGAGTGACCCTAAAAAAGCAGGTCCTCTGGTCATACCCCTGCAGGGTAGTCATTCCTTGGACACGATCGTCTGGCTTTTGGACAAGCTGCCCTCTTCGGTGTATGCTCACACCGAGCTGCGAAACCCACAATTCCGCAGCGCCGACGAGGCGAACATGGTTCTAGGATTCGATAGCGGTGAGATCGCTTCGGTCCAGCTTTCCCTCAACACCTCACCCTATGCCCACGAGACGCTGATAAGCGGAGACAAAGGTACCTTGCGCATTTACGAGTATCCAACCGAAAAAACGTACGGTTTTCGCAACAGGGTTGTTCTGAACGACGAAATAATCTTCAATGAGGAGGAGATACCCAGCTTGTACGCAAACCAGCTTTCGGAGTTCGTGGGAGCGATCAGGGAAGAAAGGGAGCCTGAAGCCAGCGGAAAAGACGTCCGGCGAACAATGCAGGTACTGGAAGCCGCCTGCCGGTCCAGCCGGATGGGCAAGGTGGTAAGGTTGTAGAAATCGATGAGCAGCGAGCTATTCGATCTCAGCGGGAAGACGGCCCTGGTAACCGGCTCCAGCAGAGGGCTGGGACTTGTATTTGCCAGAGGGCTCGCCCAGGCAGGAGCAACGGTCGTTCTCAACGGCCGAAATCACGAAACCCTGCAACAGGCCGTTTCCGGGCTGAAGAGTGAGGGATTTTCTGCAGAGGGCTATGCCTTCGACGTGGTGGACAAGAATCAACTGAGCGAACAGGTGAGCCGTATCGAAGAACAGATCGGCCCTGTCGACATTCTGGTGAACAGCGCGGGCATCCAGAAACGGGCGCCGATCCTGGATATGGAGGAATCCGTGTGGCGGGAGGTTTTGGAGGTCAACCTGAACGGAGTGTTTCTGACCAGCAAGATCATCGGCAAAGGAATGGTGCAGCGCAGGCGAGGAAAAATCATCAACATCTGTTCTGTGTTGAGCGAAGTCGGACGCCCCACCATCGCACCCTACACGGCTGCCAAGGGAGGAGTAAAGATGCTTACCCGAGCCATGGCCGTAGAGTGGGCTGAATACAATGTACAGGTGAATGGACTCGGCCCTGGCTACTTCGCCACGGAAATGAACAGGGCTTTGGTACAGGACCGGGACTTCGACAGCTGGATAAGGCAACGCACACCTGCCAGGCGGTGGGGAAAACCCGAGGAGTTGATCGGTGCTGTGGTTTTCCTGGCCTCCCGGGCTTCCGACTTCGTTACCGGGCAAATCCTCTACGTGGACGGCGGTATTCTTGCCTCCCTCTAAAAGCAGGCCATTGTAGAACCATCACTCCGCTGTCAGTTCGCAGAACACCCCCACGTGGTCGCTGGCCCACAGGAATCCCGTAGGCCCCGTGGGCGTGGCAAAGGGCCTGTCGAGGAAACGGAAACAGCGGCTAACTGTAAGGGATCTCTCCGCACCCTCGGGGTAGAGAAACATATAGTCGATTCGGGCCCTGGGGCTGTCCGCCGGGTCGGTGATATCCCGGAACCAGGATGTGGGACCATCGGCTGCCGGATCTACCTGAACAGCCGCATCGATCAATCCCCCCTCTATTAGAAGCCGAGTGGGTTGAGAATCCGGGAAAGCATTAATGTCCCCGCCGATCACCGCCGGCAGCTCCCGGAACCGGTAGGTGTTCTGCAGAAAGCGGATCAGGTCCGCAGCTTGCTTGAGGCGCAGGGGATCCCGGTTCACCCGGTGGGAGAAGTGGGTGTTGTAGACCTCCAGCATTCCCAGGGGGGTATCGATGACGGCTCGCAGAACGATCCGGTTCTCCACCAACCCCGGCTTGGGCAGCAGCACGTGGCGCTGGGCATCCCGGATCGGATAGCGGCTCAGCACCGCCTCTCCCTCCTCGAAGCCGAGAAAGGCTCGGCCGTTTGCCCGGCCGTAGGCCATATCGTATCCCAAGCCCTTGGCCAGCCAGGGCCCGATCTGCTCCTCCCGGTTTCTGAAAACCGGCACTTCCTGCAGCAGCACGACATCCGGAGCCAGACGTCTGAGCTCCTCCAGGATCAGCTGCTTGCGGCTCTCCAGATACTCGAAGCGGGGCAGGCCGTGAAGCATGTTCAGCGTGGCGATGGTGATGGTCTGCAACTCGTGAGGAGGCGAAGCGGTTGCCGAAAGCGGATCGCGGGCCGCTGCCTGCGGTACTGCGGTGGAACGATCGCCATGCTCCGGCAGCTCGGGCCGGGTGTAGAGCGCCGGATACAGACCGGCACAGGCGGCCAGAGACAGCAACACCCAGAAAGGGAGCAGGCCGCGGAAAACCCGAATAAACCCTGACCGTCGGCAGCTTACGGTCGGGCAAGGGGACTTCTCCTCCATGGAGCTGGATCAGTCCTGTCGGAGCTTTCGTTCCAGCTCCTCGATTTCCTCTTCCAGCTCTTCGATCTCGATCAGCTGGTGGGGCCGGATACTGTGGATGGGGATGGCGCGCTTGCGCTCCTTTAACTCATCCTGCAGTTTCCGGAGCCTTGCTCGCAGGCTCTTGCGGGTCTCACGTTCCATTTCAGTCTCCCTGACCTGTTTTCATAATACTGTCTGGAACCGAAATATGCCAATCCGGGACACCCACACATTCGTAAAAAAACACGGCCGTGGGGCGCCAATTCCGCACATATGATTGAGGGGAGCAGCGATTCCGGGTAGAATTCCCGCGGAACCCGCCGGGCAGCCGGCAAAGGGAGGAGACGAATGAAAGAACACGGCAGAGGACTTTCCTTGAACGTGTTTTCCCGGTACTACGACCTGGTGACTCCCGCAGAGCGAAGTCGATTCCGGCGGAAGCAGACCGAGCTGAGCGGAATCCGGCCCGGAGACAGGGTGCTGGACGTAGGCTGCGGAACCGGGTCTCTCGCCATCCTGTCCGGGATCGCCGTAGGAGAAACCGGGAAGGCGGCGGGCATCGACATCGCCGCCGACATGATTGCCACGGCCCGGGGCAAAGCGGAACGGGCGGGACTGGCTGTCGATTTTCGAGTCGCCTCAGTCGACAACCTGCCCTACCCCGACGGCAGCTTCGATGTCGTCACGAGCACCATGATGTTCCACCATCTGCCTGCGCAGATCAAAGAGAGGGGCTTGAGGGAGATCCACCGCGTTCTGAAAGCCGACGGCCGGTTGTTTCTCTGTGACTTTCTCACCCCCCGCCCGCTGGCCGCACCGCTCATGCTGCTGATGTTCGTCTGGATGCCTGCCACGCGCTACCAGCTGTTCGGAAAGCTTCCCCGCCTGATCAGAGAGTGCGGCTTCGCGGCCCCGCAACCGGTCGCCCGCGGGGCTTTGCTCACCTGCTACCGCATCGGCAAAGTGTAGAATCCTCCATCCGGTTACTGCGGACGGCCCGGTTACAAGGCCACACCACCGTCCCGGAAAGCTTCCAGTAAGAGCTCGAAAATCCCGAGTTCTTTGGACCAGTGCTTCAAGTACTCTTTGTTCAGGGAATCGCCCTGTACCTTTACGACACCGAGCACATCGAGCAACTGGCGCTCTGAAGCTCGACCGCCGGACTCATACCACCGCAACTTGTGAAGGATGATATCCTCGGTGGAGCAAAAAAAGACCTTTTTAGACATCCGCTGTTCCGAAAGAGTATCCTCCCGCCGGCGTTCCATAGCGGTACGCGGATACGGCTCATCTGCCTGGATGAATACATCGATCTTGATCGATGTCTCCAGATGAATTACGTTGAATGACGAACCGTGCTCTACGGCCTGGGCAATCATCACCTCGTCGATGTAGTACTCGTTCTGCAGCCGGGTCATCAAGATACCGATATGGTGCTTTGCAATTCCGGCTACCATGTCAACATCGATCGTGGCTCTTGCTATTCCGTAGACAGAACTGGCAAGTGAACCACCGACATAATAGGGGATTTCGGCTTCTTCAAAGACACGGATGACCGGAGACAGCGCACGTATCAGGTCAGGATCCGTCATGGCCGCCTTTCTGCAGATACTTCCGTAATCGCCGAGCCAGTTGCTCTCCGTAGTGCAGTTCGACAAACAACAGGTTCGCCTCGATTTCATTCGACGGTTTTCGTGCCCGGGCGATCGCCCGTCTGGACAGCGCCATCACCAAGCCGGAAAGTGAGCTGACCTGCTCGAGTTTCTGGGCCACGCTTTTTTCTCTCTGCAGATCGATCTGTACCTGTTCGGCGCTGCGAACTGTGTCGGAGGATTGTGTTCTCATCTGTCCCGGCCGTCCATCCTTGCCATCAACAATAGCCCACCCGGGCACTGTACTTCAATCATGTATGTAAACGTTCCGCGACAAATCACCTTCGAAATCCGGCTGCACGGGGGCTTGCCTGCCGGGCCGGGATGTAGGAAACTACGCGCAGGAGAGAGAAACGAGAATGAAGGCGAAGTATCTGGCGATTTTCTTAACCCTGTTGTTCTGCGCCCTGCCGCTTTTCGCGCTGGAGGTTCCACAGCTGAGCGCACCGGTAACCGATATGGCCGGACTTTTGAGCGCCGATCAGGCCGGGCAGCTGAACCGGCTGCTGCTGGACTATGAAACCGAAACCAGCAACCAGTTCGCCGTGCTGATCATCCCCTCTCTGGAGGGGGAGGTGCTGGAATCCTACTCGATCCGGGTCGCCGAGACCTGGGCCCTGGGACAGGCGGACAAGGACAATGGGCTTCTGCTGCTGGTCGCCCTGGCCGAACGCCGTCTGCGTATCGAGGTAGGATACGGGCTGGAGGGGGTGCTGACCGATGCCTTCTGCGGCCGGGTCATCGACAACAGCATCGTGCCGTACTTCAAGAACGAGCAGTATTTCGAGGGGATCAGCACCGGCCTTCTGGAGCTGATTCGCCAGACCGGAGAGGAGTTCAGTCCGGATCCCGCCCTGGAAGCGGTGAGCGGTGGAGCCGGCGACCGCCTCGGCGCCTACCTGTTTCTGATCCTGCCCTTTCTCATGATTGTGGTGGTATCGATCTTCCTCGGTCGAAACCGTGCCTTCAGCCGTCTGTTCAAGAGAAAGTACGACGGACTGAAAGGGGATGCGATCCGCGCGGCCGGGATGGAACCGCGGCTCTACCACGTGTGGAAGAAGCGGGCCCGGCTTCAGCTCAAGGCGCGGGTGGTCGGACTGTCCATAGCCGGAGCTATTCCGGTCCTGCCCTCTCTGGCCATGATTCCGATCATCCCGGTAGCGCTGCTGATTCCCGGTGTGTATCTGTTCGCCCTGCTGATCCTGCCGATCATCTTTCGGCCTCAGGAGCTTCCCCGCTCTCTGTCCTACAAGCGGATAGAGGATGACTATGGGAAACTCAAAAATCTGATGAAGGAAGTGTCTTCTGAAGAAGAACGTCAGGAGATGCTCAAGCTGTTCCTGGCCGGATACGTAAGCATCGCCCTGATGCGTACGGTGATCCGGAAGAAGGGGCATTTCGACAGGAAGTTCTACATGGCAAGCTACCGCTCCTCCTCCAGTGGCTCCAGCTCGGGTTCCTCCTTCAGCGGAGGAGGCGGATCCTTCGGCGGGGGCGGAGCCTCGGGAGGCTGGTAGGCCCTACCTCCAGCCCCAGAAGAACAGACGCCAGACCCCGAACAGCAGGGCGGCGCTGAGGATCACCCCACCGGCGATCAGCCAGGGTAGTGCCCGGAGGCGGGGTGGTTCATAGGACAACTCATCGGGCAGCTCATCCACATCTCCCCTTTCGTAGGGAAAGTGCTGTACAAGCACCTGTTCCACCCGCTCCAGGATCTCCAGCAGCCCCTCGCAGTACCCGCCGGCGGCGAAGCGCTCGGCCATGGCGTCCCGCAGGGTTTCCCAGTAGTCCGCGGGGGTCACCCGATCGATCCCCTCATCCCCAACGATGGCAAATCTGCGGGAGGGCAGGGCCAGGTACACCAGCACCCCGTTTCGCCGTTTGGTGGCGGTCATACCGAGGGAGATAAAAGTCCTGCGCGCCGCCTCCAGGGGATCGGTGACCCGCCGGCCGGTCACGTGTATGCGGACCTCCCCGGAGCTGCGTTTCTCGATTCTCGCGATCCTGTCCAGCAACCGGTTCTGCTCTTCTGGGGTGATAAGCCTGTCCAGAGATCCCTTGTTCTTCATGTCTCAGAACCTATCCCTCATCCCTGCCCCCTGTCAATGTCGCGGCGCACCGGTTCCGGCATTGCCAGCCGTGCGCCGGTAGAAACCAGTGTGCAGCAACCTTCGGTTTCACCGCAAATACCGGTAGAAAAACCGCGGCTCACCACCTGCCCTTGATGCCGGAGATGCCGAAGGCTTTAAGGCTGAGCCTCTGGATGAACCGCTGAAAGTTCGATTCTCCGCTCTTTATCCGTTGGAAGTAGACACCCAGCAGACCCTGCCTGCGAAAGATCACCTGGAGGTCCACGGGGAACTGTTCGTTGTCCAGGCTCAAGACGGCCTCTTCGATCACCGCCTCTGCCTGGAGCTGCGGAGCGATATCAGGGATCTTCGAACGGATCGCAGCCCCGATTTGGGATACGTTTACCAACTCGAAGGTATGGATCCTGTTCGTGCCCGGCACGGTAACGGTGAGCGCTCCCTGAAATACCGACCCTGTGTAAAATCTCGGATAGACCCGTGCGCCTTCATTCGGCAGTTTCCTGTGAATGATGTCGTAGACCCGTTTCAGATGAAACTCCGGGAGAAAGGGTTTGACGATGATTCCGGATACCCCCAGCATCAGAGCTTCGTTTGCCTGATCCAGGGTGACCGTCTCTGCTATGAGAATGATCATGATCTTCTTCTGAGCCAGCCGCAGGCCCGATGCGGCGATCTTCCACCTCCTGGCCAGCTGGTCGATGTCCATGATCACGTAGTCCGGCTCGAGAACGTTGAGATCCCGGATCAGCTCCTGGATATCCTCCGATACAGTGACCTCGTAACCCAACAGCGAGTAGCTTTCCAGGAAGCTCTTGCGGAGCTCTTCCGATTTGGAGATCACAACCAGATTCTGGTCCACCGGCTAGGCTCTACTCCCAAATCCCCGGGATCGGTACGCCGCAGTACGGGCAGGCGCCGTTTTTCACTCTGTTCTCCACCACCATGAACCCGGAGCGGCGAAGGATCATCCGACCGCAACGCGGACAGAAGGTGTTCGCCCCCTCATGTCCCGGAACATTTCCGATATAGACGAACTCCAAGCCCGCCTCCATCGCCGTACGACGGGCCTGCTCGAGAGTGGACACCGGCGTGGGGGGCAGGCTTCTGAGCTTATACAGCGGATAGAAACGGGTCAAATGAAGCGGTGTGTCCGCTCCCAGCTGCTCTTTGATCCAGAGACTCATCCGCCGAATCATCTCCATGTCATCATTCTGAGTGGGAATGAGCAGATTGGTGATCTCCAGGTGAACCCCGCTGCGCTTGAGGAGCTTCAAGCTCTCCAGCACCGGAGCACGCCTTCCCTCGCATAGATCCCGATAGAAGGATTCGCTGAATCCCTTGAGGTCGATGTTGGCCGCATCCAGCAGGGGACACAACTCCTGAAGTGGAGCCGGATTGATAAAGCCATTGGAGTGCATCACGTTCAACAGACCGGCCTCTGCGGCCAACCGGGCCGTGTCGAACATGAACTCGTAGAACACCGTGGGTTCTGTGTAGGTGTAGGCTATCGAGCGTGCCCGCATCTCCAGGGCCTGCCGTACAATCAACTCCGGGGGCGCTTCATAGCTGTAGATCTCTTCCGGCTCGGCTTGGGAGATCTCCCAGTTCTGGCAGAACTTGCAGTGCAGATTGCAACCCGCCGTGGCCAGAGAGAAGGAGCCGCTTGCCGGCAGGACGTGGAAGAAGGGTTTCTTCTCGATCGGATCCAGGTGGATCGCCGCGGGATTGCCGTACACCAGGCTGACATACTCCCCGCCCCGGTTCTCCCGTACTCCGCAGAATCCTCTCTTGCCTCGGGAGACCCGGCAACGACGCGGACACAGATCGCACTGCACGATTCCTCCGCTCAAGGGGGTGTACCAACTGGCCGGGTGGATCCTTACCAGACCCTGCTGCACGATCTGGGCGCCTGCGGATTGGGGAAAACCGAGCACGGAAAGAACGGAGAAGGCGCATACACCGGAGGCACACGTCTTGATAAACTCCCGTCTGGATACGCCGGGATAGAAGCGGTGATGAGAGAGATCCGTGCGTTGAGAGCCAACGCGATCCGTGCTCACCCTTTCAGAGTATTCTCTAATCCCCCGTGGTTCAAGGGATCGAGCATTCCGTACACATTCGGGGATCAGCCGGGGCGGTTGCCTCCATTACCGGGTGGCAATGGCGCAACCGGGATCGACTGAGGGATTGACGAAAGGCTGTAACAACCCTCCGAAGCTGTGGTATCATGATCGAAAGGGGCGTATCGGCCGCGACGTCCGCCCTCAACCCTTGTAGTTGCCTGCGTGGTCCGGCGCCCGCCGAGCGTCATGGAACTGACTCGTCGGGAGTTTATCAGAGGGTTTCTGGCCGTGGGAGGATCCGTGCTCCTCACCTCGGTACCCCTGCGGCTTTTCGCCCAGGACCGGGGAAGCGACCTCTCCGGCTCATGGATCCCGGCGTACGCACGGCTGGAACAAGCCGGGCAGCTGGCCGAGCGAGTGGAGGAGGCCTACGCTCTTTTCGAGAGCTGCCGCTGCTGTCCCCGTCAGTGCGGAGTCAACCGGCGGGCCGGACAGAGGGGATTCTGCCGAGCACCGGCACAGGTGATGGTCTACAGCGCCCATCCCCACTTCGGCGAAGAGATACCCCTGGTCGGAACGGGCGGTTCGGGCACGATCTTCTTCTCCAACTGCAATCTCCGCTGCGTTTTCTGTCAGAACTGGCCCATCTCCCTGGAGGGACGGGGCAGCGTGATGGAGGATACTCAGCTGGCACAGATAATGCTCGAGCTGCAGCGCATCGGCTGTGCCAACATCAACCTGGTCACGCCGACCCACGTGATGCCCAATATCCTGAGCGCCACCCGGATTGCCCTGAACAGGGGTCTGCATCTGCCCCTGGTGTACAACACCAGCGGCTACGAGCGGGTTGAGATCGTGAGGCTGCTGGACGGGATCGTGGATATCTACCTGCCCGACTTCAAATACACGGATTCCAAGCAGGCGGCCAGATACTCCTCCGGAGCCTCCGACTATCCTCAGATGGCGAAACAGGGAATCGCCGAGATGTACCGACAGGTCGGGGACCTCGAGGTTTCCAGTGACGGAGTCGCCCGGAGGGGGCTGATGATACGGCACCTGGTCATGCCCAACCGGGTGGCTGGAACCCGAGCGTTCGTGCGTTGGGTGGCCGAACAGTTGAGCAGCTCGACCTATGTGAACATCATGGCCCAGTACCATGTAGCCTACCAGGCCTACAACTACCCGGAAATCGCCCGGGGCATCACCGTGGAGGAGTTCCTCGAAGCGATCGAATGGGCACAACAATCCGGATTAACCAACCTTGACGAAAAGTCCCTTGCTCTCTGGAAATACTATCGAAAGTGATCGCCCCGCTGCTCTGCGGTGGCCGGCCTTCCGGGCTTCCCTGCTCCTCATGGGCGCAAGCGGGATCATCGCCCAGATCGTCCTGCTGCGGGAGTTGCTGGTCTCGTTTCTGGGAAACGAGCTGGTACTCGGAATCATACTGGCTAACTGGCTGATTTTGGAAGCGGCCGGAGCTTTCCTGATCGGCAGAGCCCTGGGCCGACGGGGCCGGGCCTTCAGGGCGTTTCTGATAACCCAGCTGCTTTTCTCCCTCGCTCTACCCGGAACGATCTACTGCTCCCGCGTATTCAAGACCGTCCTGCTCCGCCTGCCCGCAGCGGCTATGGGCTTCTCCGGGATCCTCGGACTCTCCCTGCTGATTCTCCTGCCGGCGGCTGTTCCCCACGGAGCTCTGTTCACCCTGGGCTCGAAACTCTACCGAACGAAGGCGAAGGATGAAGGTGGACCAACCGCATACCGGGCATCCTCGATCGGCTGGGTGTACGTGCTGGAGTCCTTCGGATCGATCCTGGGCGGATCTGTACTCACCTTCGTTTTGGTGAAACGTTTCGATTCATTTACCATTGCCTGGGGAGTATCCCTGAGCAGCGCTCTGGTTTCATTGGTTCTGCTCCAGCCGAAATCCCGGCGCCCCTCTGTGCAGCGGCACACGCGGGTGTTGTGGGGCATTTCACTGTTTCTCGCCCTCTCTTACAGCGCAGTGCTCTTCTCTCCCCTGGGAAGGCAGATACACCTGTGCTCGATCCGCATCCGGTGGCACGGCCTGCAGCCCGTGGAAACCGAGAACTCGATCTACGGAAACATTGCTGTAACCTCTTCAGACGGGCAGAGGACCTTCTTCGTGGACGGGGTACCGGTTGTGACGGTGCCGGTCCCGGACATCGCCACCATCGAAGATTTCACGCATTTCCCCATGCTTCTGCATCCCGAGCCTCGATCGATCCTGATAGCCAGCGGCGGTGCGGGGGGCGTGATTCGAGAGGTTCTGAAGCACCCGGTACGGCGTATCGACTATGTAGAGCTGGACCCCCTGCTGCTGAGACTGATCGCTCGTCACGGCTCCGCACTGACGCGGCAGGAACTGTCCGACCCGAAAGTGAAGATTCACTACAGGGATGCACGGTTTTTCATCACCCGCACCGACAGGCGCTACGACCTGCTGCTCATCGGGCTCGGCCTGCCCCAGGAGCTGCAAACCAACCGCCTGTTCTCCCGGGAGTTTTTCGCCGTCGCCCAAACAAAGCTGAACCCGGGAGGATTGGTCGCCCTGTCGTTACCCGGTTCCCTGACCTACCTGGGCGAAGAACTGCGGAATCTCAACAGCTGCCTGCTGGACACCTTGGAGAGCGTATTTGCCTACGTGCGAGTCATCCCCGGAGAGGAAAACCTCTACGTCGCCTCCGACTCCCCTGCTCTGTTGCGGGCCAGGGCCTCCGATCTGGCCACCCGGTTCGAGCAGCGAAATCTCCGGACGCTTCTGATAAACCCACCATACCTGGAGTACAGACTTCAGCCTCAGTGGCTGAACGCCTACCAGCAGGCCGTGGATCGTCTCCCGGAACGCATCAACTCCGATTTTCGTCCCCTGGCCGTGTTCTACGGACTGTCGTACTGGAACGCCCTGTACTCCCCCTACCTCAAGGGTCTGTTCGCCTGGATCGAAGGAGTCCGCCTCTCCACGATCATCATCCTGGTCGCCTTGGTAACTGTGCTGATGTCGATCCTTCTCACCGTGGGCCACCGCAGAGCCACGATAGCACTGCCCTACGCGATCGCCACGACCGGGTTCTGCGGTATGGTCTTCGACCTGGCCATCATCTTCACCTTTCAGACCTTGTTCGGCTACCTGTACTATCAGATCGGTCTGCTCGTCACGGTTTTCATGGCCGGAGCAGCCCTGAGCAGCCTGCTGGCCACCAGGAGCCTGCAGCACGGGGGGGGTGGCCCGACCGCCTTCCTGATTACCGAGCTGGGTATCGTGATTTTCGCCGGCCTTCTGCCCCTGGCCTTCACGATTCCCTCCCGCTCCATCCAGCGCCCGGTGGTGAATCTGGCGCTCCATGCCCTGTTCCTCCTGATGTCCTTCGTCTCCGGGGCGCTCACCGGTGCTCAGTTTCCCCTGGCCACCGGCCTGCACCTCGGCGCCGCTTCGAAAACAGGGATCGGGGGTGATGCGCCGGAGACTGAGAAACAGCAGCCCGGCATCGCCGAAGCGGCCCACACCGCAGGACTGCTGTACGGAGCCGATCTGATGGGCGGATATTTCGGCGGTCTGATCGGCGGGGTGGTTCTCCTGCCGATCCTGGGCCTGTGGAACAGCTGCTTGATCCTGGCCGCGATCAAGGCGAGCAGTCTCATCTTGAATCTTCTGTATTCCCTCTCCGATAGGACATCTACCTAACCGGGAAGCGGCAGGAAGCCTGGGCCCTCCGGCTAATCCGCGGTATCTTGACAGCCCTGTGCCCCCGGGTAAGATAGTGCCGGGGTGCCGGAAGAGCTCCCACAACAACCAGGCCGGAGGACAACACAGATGAAACAACCACTGATCAAGCTCGTAGCTGTACTCGGATTTCTTACAATCCTGGCATCCTGCTACTCCCTGATCGAATCGGCGGTGGAAGGCGCCGTGGCCAAAGAAACCGAAGAGGCGATCACCGGATCCGGCTCGACAGCCGATTCCGGCGAGACCAGTGGATCCGCGACTGCTGAACCGGTTGGTGAGGCACACCCGATCGCGGGGACATGGATCAATCCCGACTACAACGACGAAGGCCGGTCCGCCCGGGTGGTCTACACCCTCAACGCCGACGGCACCTATACCTACCTGGCCTTCGACCGGGTCGAAGGCGGGCAGGTCTACGAGGGAACCGTCAAGTACGTGAAAACCTGGATCGACGAACAGGGCCGAAACTGCGGACAGTCCGTTGTGACCCTTGGGGGGATGTCCTGGGATACCCTGGACAGAATCGCGGCGGACGGATCGACCTTGGAGGTGCAGTCCGGGGTACGCAAGATCAACCCGAAGGGTTCCCGGTACTCGATCTACTACCGGCAGTAGGGATCGCCCCGCAGGGACGGCCGCCGGATTCAGGACAGCAGCAGCGTAAGATCCTCCCGGGAAAGCTCCCCGATCAGGCGATTGTCCTGGCTGATGATGGCCTCGGCCAACTCCCGCTTGGAGCGCTGCAGCTCCAGCACCTTCTCCTCCACCGTGTCTTTGGCGATCAACCGGTAGGCGAATACCCGCTTGTCCTGGCCGATGCGGTGGCTCCGATCGATGGCCTGGGCCTCTGCGGCCGGATTCCACCACGGGTCCAGCAGGAAAACGTACTCCGCCGCGGTCAGGTTCAGCCCCAGGCCTCCGGCCTTCAGGCTGATCAGGAACAGCCGGCACTCAGGGTCCTCCTGGAAACGTTGGACGTGCCGGGCCCGATTCCGGGTTCTGCCGTCCAGATACTCATAGCTCAGGCCCAGCTCATCCAATCTGGAACGGAGTATCTTCAGAAGGCTGGTGAATTGCGAGAACACCAGGGCCTTTCGTTCCTCCGAGGCGACATCCTCCAGCTGCTGGAGCAGCAGATCGAGTTTGGTGCTGGAACGATCCACCCTTGTCTTGTCCAGCAGTCCGGGATGGCAGGCCGCCTGGCGAAGCCGCAGCAGAGCCTCCAAAACCTTGATCTTGGAACGCCCCAGACCGTCGGATTCGATTCGCCGCTGCAAACTTCGCTGATAGTAGCGTTTGAGCTGATCGTAACGGCGCCGCTCCGCGGGTTCCAATTCGCAGAACAGGGTCTGCTCGACCTTCTCCGGCAGCTCCGGAGCCACCTGCTCCTTGGTCCGACGAAGTATGAAGGGCTTCAGATACCGGGCCAAAAGCCTGCGGGTGTCATCACTCAGAGGCCCCCGGTTCTTGATCTGTTTATTGAAGAAGGAAACCCCTCCCAACATCCCCGGATTGAGAAACTCGAACAGGCTCCACAGCTCTCCCAGGTGATTCTGGATCGGTGTGCCGCTCAGGGCCAACCGCCTGCGTCCCTGCAGCAGCCTGGCCGCTTTGGCGGTCAGGCTGCCCGCGTTTTTGATGATCTGGGCCTCATCCAGGACGATGTAGTCGAAAGGGTAGTCTTTGAGAAGCCCGATATCGTTTCTCATGGTGCCGTAGGTGGTCAGCACCGCGTTGAAACCCCGGAAACGCTTCGTGTCCTTCCTTCTGTTTATTCCCGTATGGTCCAGGATCTTCAGCTCGGGAGTGAAACGCCCCGCCTCCTGTTTCCAGTTGAACACAAGAGACTTCGGCACCACCACGAGGGAGGCTTTTGCTTTTCGCCTACCCTGCAGCAAAGCCAGCACCTGAATGGTCTTTCCAAGTCCCATGTCGTCAGCCAGGCAACCACCGAAGCCGAACTGATCGAGAAAATCGAACCATCCCAGCCCGTCCCGCTGGTAGCCGCGCAGAGAGCCGACGAAGCCCTCCGGGGCCTCCAGAGCTCTGATCCCCGAGTAGTCCTTCAATTTGTCCCGTACACGTTCGAATACCTCATCGAAGCTGGACTCGGGTTGATCCTGCAACAGCAAATCGATCAGCAGAGCCTGGGAGCTGCGAAAACGAAGATGATCCTCCTGGGATTCCCCGAGCTCCAGCAGAAATCCCTGCTGCTTGAGCCAGTCCTTGGGAAGAACCCCAAAGCTTCCATCACCCAGACGTACCGTATTCTCACCCCTGCGGACGGCCTTGAGCAGCTCCGGCAGGCTGATCTCGGTATCCCCGAAACGCATCCCCCCGTGAATCTCGAACCAGTCTACCCCCGAGACCACATGCACATTGACCTCGGTGACGCTGCGCAGAAGCCTTCCTTCCGCTTCCACCTGCCAGCCCTCCTGCAGCAGCCGCTGTACCACCTCGGGTAGCCGGCGAACGCCCAGCTTCAGGACTTGCGAAGCGCTGCGGTACTCGTACATCCGCCTGAATCCCAGCTCCAGCAATCTCTCCAGGGCCTGATGCTCCGCCCGCCCGTCCCTCAAGACCACCAGCTGTTGATCCTGGATATAGGCCCCGGAGCCATACGCCGGGGCGCTCAGCACCTGATCCCCATAGATGAAGGACAGCTCCCCGATCAGGCCGCCGCCGGTGGGGGATTGACGGACTCGATCCGCCTTGCTCACTTTGAGCCTGGGGATGGGTGGATCGCTCACGGTACGTATTCCCACCGAATCGTCGATTTCAAGAGGATCGAGATCGGGAAAGGCCAGCAGCTCCTCGAGGAATTCGGGAAGCTGATCTCCGGGCATTGTCAGATGCTTTCTGCCCCGCAGCACGCTGACCCAGGCAAAGGAGACGTTCATCCGGTACCGCGCCAGTGATCCGTCCAAAAACATCAAGCCACCGGCCAGCAGAAGCTCCGGCTTCGACAGGGGAATCTCCTCCCCTTCCCTCCTCAACATCCCCTCCAGACGGACCTTCTCCCCTTCTGGATTCCCCCTGAGAATGAAACCGAACTGCCATGGGGAGCCCCGGTCCCAGAGAACAGGGCTGTCCCAGATGCCTCGGTTCAAATCGGCATCTTCGTGGGTCCTGCAGAACAGACGACCGGTTTTCGCCATCTTGGGCAGCAGCAGCCGGACCAGATCCACGTCCAGCAGGTAGGTGGGACAGAGCAGCTGGATCTCCTGACCGAGCAGACGGTAACCGTAGGCCCGTTCATCGTATACGTTCTGGTAGGAACCTCCCCTCAGCACCCCCAGGATCTCCCGGTCATTGGAAACGGGGATCTGCCACAGATCCTCCAGTCGATAACCGCTGCCGGAGATGGGCCTGATCTGCCCGCCCTTGTCCCGGTAGTGCAGGTGCACGGTTGCCCGGCCGCCGGACAGGGTTCGGGGAATGTCGAAGAGGTACAGCAGCTGTCGATCCGCGGGCCAGGGCTTGCCAGCGGATCGCCCTTCCGCATCCCGGTGCTCCCGTATCCGCTGCAAATCCAGCTTCCACTCCGGAAGCGGTTCGCCCATTGCTTCCGCCTCCGGCTCATCCATCACCCCGGATTCCTGCTCCGATTCCGGGGATCGCGCCGCTTGCCATCTGTGGAAAAAACCGCTCCCGTCCAGTTTGAGAAGCACGGCCCACAGATGCTTGCAGGGCTGCTCCTCGTTGAAGAAGTAGGGGCAGGTACAGGAGTAGCTGATATCCGGACCCTGGAAACCGAGCTGCACGGTGTAACGTCGGGTTCCCTGGACGAAGGCCAGCACCCTTCCGGGATCCCCCGGGTCGACTTCGGTCAGCCGTACCCTGTTCTCGTGGAAGTATTCCTCTCCCCTTTTCCGGATTACGGGGTAAAAATCTGTAGCGAGGCTTTGAAGGATCGGATGGCCCATTCTCTAGAGGCGACTATATCCGGGTAGGCGGGATTGAGCAAGCCGGGTGGGGTTAATCGGGAGAGACCGGCCTCAAAACAGCAGCAGGTACACCGAACCCATACCCAAGGCTACGCCGATCAGGTGGCGCAGGTTGATTGTCTCTCCGATATAAAACCCGTAGCCGGTGATGATGAGGATGACCACGATGGTCATAACGGGATAGATCTTGCTGATCGGAAACTGTCTCAGAAGATACAGATAGTTGAAGAAAGCGATCCCGTAAAGGACGACGCTCAGGCACATGAACAGAAACCATTCCCGGCTCCAGTTGTTGAAGGTAGAGGTTTTTTTCAAGCCGATCTGGGCCACTGCGGTCAGAACGGCGCCGACGGGAACCAGTATGTATTTGATCATTCGAGTACCTCCTAGAGGTGAACCAGCAGATGAACCCGCCGGCGGTTGTAGGTCAGCGGATCGGTAAGGATCTGCGCATCCAGGCTCAACTCAGCGATCAGCTGTTCCAGCGCGGGTACCGGGAGACAGAGCAGGCCCTGTTCCGCCCGTATGCGGAAATAGCGGGAGAAACGGGTCTGAGCGAGGAAACGGACGCATTCGATCAGATAGTCCTCCCGCCACCCGGATTTCACCAGCTCGATAATATCGAGCAGGGGCACGCTGTCCGTGGGGATATCGGCGATCAGCAGACAGGCCCCCGGAGCCGAGACGGCGGCCGCGCTTCGAATAAGATCCCCCACATCCGCCACTGTACGAAAATACTGGACCACGCTCAAGACCACGGTCTTCGTATAGCGGGTGTGATTCAGGAAGGAAAGGTCGGTGTAGCGATCCCGAGGCAGGGTGAAAAACTGGGTATTGGGGCAGTCCCGAAACTGCCGTTTACACTCGGCGATCATTTGGGCGGAGGTGTCAACGCCATGAACCTCTTTGACCAGGCCATGGAGATGCTCAACCAGATAACCGGGGCCGCAGCCGAAATCCAACACCACGTCCGATCGCTCGTAGTTCAACAGCCTGTGGGAGGATTCGAAGAAATGACCGGTCATGCGCCGCATCACCGAGCGGAAGATGCGATCCGTGTCCCAGTACTCGATCCAGTTCATGGCTGCTCCGATTCTATCCCGCTCGCGGGTATCGAAATCCCTCCGGCCCACCTGCGAAGCTCCGGGCTCAACAGGGCGGCGGTCTCTACACCGCGACGGGAGGAGAAGTAGAACCGACTCTCCCGGGGGTCTTCTGTCCACACCTCCCGGTCGCCGGGATCTGCCGGGCCGGGGTGAAACAGGATCTCCACTTCCGCATCCTCAGCCGGGAGGCGACGGGCAATCCGCTTCAGCCCCCGACTCGTGACCCTTTCGGTCATCCGCCCGGAAAACAAAACCCCGAGAGTTCGTTCGGGGCAGGTGAAGCCCCGACGAAGAAGCTGCTTCCGGCAGGACTGGGAAAGCATCCGCAGCACCGGCAACTTCAGGAGATTGGGGGAGATCAGATCGGCCAGGCCGCGAACGCCGCTTCGGGCCGTAAACAACGGTTCGTTCACCACCCGGATCTCCCGCACCGCCCAGTCGGCGGAGCGTTCCATCACGACTGAAAACACAAAAGGGATAAGGTGCACGTAGCGATGGCTGTCGATGCGGATATCGACCGGATCAAACGCCCGCCGTACCCGCCTGATCTGGGCATCCAACTCGCAGCGGATCTGCCGACGGAGAGCGGCTCTGCACCAGGGGGCCAGAATCGGAAGCAGAAGGAGGCCGAGGAAGCCCCGCTTGAACCGCCCCTGCCGATCGACAAGCAGCCCCAGCTCCTGCCGGGATGCAAGACAGCGGCCCTCCACCAGATTCAAATGTAGCGCCCAGGACAGTCCCGGATTGCCCTGCAGACGCTCGACGGCGTACGCAAAGGCCGCTCCATTGGCAAGGATGCTGGTTCGTCTCACCGCACCGTGTCGATGCGTCTCGATGATCCGGTCGGTGATACCGCGACTAATCCCAAGGTCGTCGGCATGAATGATTACCTTCATCCATCGACTTCTTTCTCACTTCTCTCACGCACAATGTAGTGAGGCCGGCGCTTCGATTCGTTCACCAGCTTTCCGATGTACTCTCCGATAATTCCGAGAATGATCAGCTGTACCCCTCCAACCAGCACCACGGTCACGATGGTAGAGGCCCATCCGGGAACCGTGTTTCTGGTAATCAGGTACTCGATAACAGCCTTCAATCCGATTACGAATCCGGTAAGCGCCATTCCGAAACCCAGCAAGGTAGCCAGCCGCAGGGGCATGATGCTGAAGGAGACAAGCCCGCACAGGGCAAAGGCTATCATCCGGCCGAAGGTATACTTTGTGCGTCCGGCATAGCGAGGAAGAGGTTTGAAGTGCAGGCCGGTTTGACGAAAGCCCGTCCAGGGAACGATACCCCGGTAGAAAGGCGCGCACTCGTTCATGTTTTTCAATACCTCGACTACAGAGCGATCTAGAAGGCGAAAATCCGCGGTGCCTTCCTGCACCTTCACATCGGCGATCAAATTGATAAATCCGTAGAACAGGCGGGCGGTGATTCGTTTAAACAACGGTACACCCCGGTGGTCTTCACGAATCGTGTATACAACCTCGAAACCCTCCCGCCACTTTGCCAGCATCTCGGGAATCAGCTCCGGCGGATGTTGCAGATCCCCGTCCATGGTGATCACACAGTCCCCAGAAGCGTGATCCAGGCCTGCTTTGAGGGCGTTCTGATGACCGAAGTTTCGCGACAGGGACAGGTATTGAAGGTGAGGGTTGGAGCTGCACAGTGTTTTGATTCGCTCGAGCGTGCCGTCCCGGCTTCCATCGTCGACAAAGTAGATTTCGTGCCTGTAGCCGCTCAGCACCTTCTCGAGTCTCTCGGCCAAAACGGCGATGCTTGACTCCTCGTTGTAAACGGGAACAACAATCGAAACACCCGCTTGCTTGCCTCGTTCTGGTTTCATCTGAATCTACCTCCCCGTGGAAAAAGCTGCCTGTGCCTTGACCCGTCCCCAGTCGTCCAGAACCACGGTATTCATTCCCGGTTGATTTGCTGCGTATTCCTGACTGGAAATTTGGATCGATGCCCGGCCGGCGGTGTCGCTTCCCGATGAATACAACTTTAGCTGCAGATGGGGGAACAGGGGCTGTAGAACTTCATAATCAGAGCTGTCAGCCGCGACCGGGTGATCGTTGTCAATGAGCTCAAGGACAACCTCATCATCCCGGATAACGGCCAGGTACGATCCTCCACACTTCAGGGTGTGGATTTTCGAGGCTCTCATCATCATGTACTTTTTGCAGAGATAGGAGAGCCTGCTCTCCGCATCTCCGCTTGCCGCCAGTATAATTGTATCATCGCTGTACATTCTAAGAAAGGTTTCAAGTCGGTCGGCTTCGGAACGTCTGGGAGGATAAACAAGTTCCGCCGGATCGCTGTAGTAGGGGATGATCTCTGGTTTTTCCGCGTAGGTCAGGGAACGGATGCTGCGGGCGACATCCGCGTTGTTCCGCGTATCGGCGCCTTTGGCCAGCAGGATGAAACGATCCTGATAGCGCAACACACCGTAGCCGCTGCTGTCCAGGAGGGACAAAACGTAGCTCTTGGCCAGGAGGTGCTGCCGGGGGTAGCCCATTGCGTGGGGATCTATGGCCGGCTCGGGCACATCCAGGTCGAGCAGGATATAATCGGTGTCTGTCAGGGGCGCGGAAAGCAGGTGGATGCGGGTGCGGGCCGTCAGGTGCGGGGCAAGGCTGTCGGTGGTGGTCAGGGAAGCATCCGCGGGAATCTGGTTGAAGAACGAGTAGGCGGCTCGCTCCCGCTCGGTGGGCCGCAGGAAACCGGGGAAACGCTTGGAGAAGATCAAGCCGTACTCGTAGTTCATCAACACACCGGCAAGAAGCAGGACAATGACCAGCGGGGAAAATCTGAGTCCGGTGACTCGGGCGCGTATCCTCTGAGATCCGACAATCGTCAGAAAGAACACATAAGGAATGAGATGGGCCGTGTAGGGGCAGAAGATCCAGTAGGTGTAGTAGGTGCTGGACAGCAGCATGATCGAGAGGCCGGGCAGAAGCAGGAGAGCTCGCTTCCCGGCGAACAGGGGCAGGAAGAGCACGGGAAGGAGGACCTGCAGCAGATAGGCGATTTTCTCGGGATTGAAGAACATGTGGTTGAACACGAAGCGGGGATTCGTGAACAGAGTCAGGAGCACCCCGGCAAATCCCTGGCGTTCCGGTACTCCCAGTGCAGCGTATTTCTCCAGATCGGCATATCCGTCGAAGACACTCATCATCTTCAGTACGAAGAGGAAATAGGCGACGCATACACCCAGCACGACCAGGCCCATCTTACGGCGGCGGCGATCCAGGATCAGATACAGGCCCACGCCCGAGAGGGAGATGGCCGTGTCCTCCCGGGTTATCAGGGCCAAAACGAAAAACACCCAGAACAGGCGAAGCCTGTCGGTTTCCAGGGCGTAGAGCATAGAACAGACAAAGGGAATGAGAAGGGCCAGGCCGTGGAAATCGAAGTTGTTGATGCCGTGCAATGCCGGATACAGCAGGTAGACCAGGGCGATAGTCAGAGCAGCCCAGGGACTGCCCAGTCGCCGTTCGGCGATGAGATAGAGCGGCACAACGGCGACAGCCAAGAGGATCGTCTGCAGGGCGAGCAGCGTTGCGGCGTCCTGGTGCAGCGCGTAGATCGGGGCCAACAGGTAGTAGAGAGGCTGGAAGTGATTGCCCAGGTGATTGAGGGTGGCGTAGAGGGTGACGCGGGGATTCCCCGTGTGCAGCAACGTATAGAAGGCCTGATTCTGCCACCCCAGATCGAAGGCATAGCTGTTGAAGGAGCGGTGCCTGCCCAGAGTCCAGATCAGGAAAAAGATCGCGTAGGCGATGGTGAACAGTATCAGCAGGGAGATGCTCGAGCGTCTGGCAGCCTGTCCGCTAAACAGCCGCGTCGATCGCGGCAGCATCGGCAGACGCCGCCGATCAGAGCTGCTCTCCGGTGCTCGGCAACTGTGAAGGATCAGGAAGGCCGCGGCCAGAAAACCTATAAGGAGGACGAAAAATTGGAAGGGGTAGTACACTTCCAGGGCCTGAACAGATAGAAAAGGCCAGAATCCCGGAAGCACTCCGAAGGCGAAATAAACCGAGCTTCCCTCCAGGATTGCAGTGAGGTTTCCTCGCTTTTGGGAACGCAGCAGGGCGGTCAGGATCCACGAGCAGAAGAATACTATGGAACCGGCAGCCAGAAGCAGTAACAGCCAGGTGCGCTCTGTTGCGCTCAGGTTGTTGTGAAACAGATAGGAATGAAAGGTTTTTCTGCTGACGATGTTGGCCCAGGTGAAGAAGCCAACCGAAGCTCCGGCGATCAGCACCGTAACCAAAGGAAGTAGTTTGGGCCGGGGTATAGCCCTGAACAGGCTGGTTAAAACCGTGCGATCTCTGCGATCCGAGACCATGGTATCCGGTGCCTCCATAGAATCATCAAAAGCAACTCCCGTGCCAAGCTCGCAAAGATTGGTATTTTAACTCACTACAAACAAAAGAATTAGGATGCACAATTTTTGAAACCAAACGAACGCCCTCAACCCCCTTCGGGCAGCCGCCGGAATATCGATTTTTTAAAATGTTATTCTGTAAAACTTTAGAGTCTCCCCTGGGCGGCATCCCTCGGACAACATAGATTGACACCCCTGCACCTTTTCTCTGATTGAAGCCGGGCCCTTCGGCGGGGCAATGATTGGTTTTCAGGCCTGTGGATTCTCTGGGGATCTTCTATGGATTGTGTGAGGTATCCCGGAGGCTAAGCACCCAGGGTTTGCAGCAGGTCGGCGGTGCGCTGCGGGTCTACGGCTTTCAAGCGCTTTTTCTTCAGATTCTCTACCAGTATTCGGTGGATATCCGTATCGGATCGCCTGGCCCACTGTTCCATCAGGGGGAACCCTTCTTCGGGAAGCTCGGCCACCAGCACGCTGAGGGCGTAGCTCAGTCCCTTCTTCAAAACCCGGAAGGCCTCCGCCTTACGCTTCTCGGCCGGTACGCCGGCGGCGTCCTCGAGAATCCTCTCGGCGGTTTTCAAAGCGTACCGGGCGAATTCCTTCTCGCCCAGAAGCGGCGGATGCGCTAAAGCGGCCAGGACGGCGCGTCTCTCCATCAGGGATCTGTCGGTCAGGGGACCGCCATTCCCGTCGCCGTCGGAAAGCCAGTCATCCAGGATGCGCTGCAAAGCCGCCGGATTTCCCTCTCCCAGATGTTGGAGAGAAAAGGCTACCGCCTCACGGATACGCCAACGGGGATCGGCGGCTGCCCGCCGCACCGTCTCCACCAGATGCTCGCTCTGGACCGGCCAGAGAGGACAGTCGCAGGGACCCGTACAGGGATAGGCACAGGCATGGGTGTTGTACAGTACCCCAAAAGAGATCAATGCGCAGAAGGGGAGAAACTCCCGAGGATCTTCGGTGGGTGCTTGCTCCTCGGAGATATTTGCCCAGGCGTACAATGTCTCCAACCAGGCGGCCGGTTCTGCGGCGGCGGTGGATACCGCCCGTGAAAAAGCCTCGGCCAGCTCCAAATTGGCTCGGGGACCGGGCAGGTTAGATTCTGCCATGAGCTTGTCGGCTAACTCTGCGGCATTCTTCGGATCCCATACGAGCTCTTCGAGATCAGCCGTATACACATCCGTTTTTCCCATGGCTTCCTCCTCTACTCTCTAAAACTTTCATACCTTTCAGGTATCTGTGTCAACCTCTAATAGGGTGAGATCAAACCGCCCCTTCCCGCCCCACGACTAGCCAATCCCCTGCATAAACGAGGTCAACACCTGCAGGGCTTTCTCATTGCTGCCGCCCTCGGGAATGATCAGATCGGCATAGGCTTTGGTCGGTTCCACGAACTCGAGGTGCCCGGGACGCACGACATCCAGGTACTGGGTGATCACAGACTCTACGGTACGACCCCGCTCGGTAATATCCCGTTTCAACCGACGGATAAAGCGGATGTCGTCCGGTGTGTCCACGTACAGCTTCAGATCCAATAGATCCCGTACCCGGGTATCCACGAAGACCATGATGCCTTCGAAGATCACCAGATTGCTCGGGGTGACGGCCGTGGTTTCCGCCCTGCGCCTGTGATGCACAAAATCATACACGGGAACCTGGATCGTCTGCCCCCGCTTCAGCTCCTGCAGCTGTTCTACCATCAGATCGGTGTCGAAGGCCGACGGGTGATCGAAGTTGAAGGCGGTGATGTTCTCATTGTCCACGAACTCGGCGGATTTGTAGTAGCTGTCCTGAGCCAGACAGATGAAGTCGGGGATGACCTGGGAGATCCGCTGTACGATCGTGGT
>CAZFMD010000007.1:27295-33153 GCA_964520025.1 uncultured Spirochaetaceae bacterium | reverse complement strand
GGTTCGATTCCGGGCATACGGTCGGACAAGATGGAGGAATACTTCACCAGGATACTCAACAGAATCGTGCTGCCCGGATCTCTGTTCCTGGCCTTTATCGCGGTGATTCCCACGATCGTGCAAACCTGGTTGAGTATTCCCTCTTCGGTGGCCTACCTGATGGGCGGAACCTCACTGCTGATTATGGTAGGTGTGGACCTGGACACGATGAGTCAGATCGAAGGGCAGCTGCGGATGCATCATCATGAGGGAATCGTACGAAGAGGAAAGATCAGATCCCGGTATCTGTAATACCGGTTGGGAGGTTTTGTGATGAAGGTGCGAGTAAGTGTGAAACCGATTTGTGACAAGTGCAAAGTGATCCGCAGAAAAGGCGTCGTACGCATTATCTGCCAGAATCCCAAGCACAAGCAGCGCCAGAAATAGGAGGAGTGCATGGCTCGAATTGCCGGGGTTGATCTCCCCAATAAACACGTAGATATCGCGTTGACCTATATATTCGGTATCGGCCGTTCCTCGGCATCGGCGATCTGTTCCAGTGCGGGCATCGACGCGACCCGCAGGATCAATGAACTGTCGCCTGAGGAGATCAACGTTTTAAGAAAGATTATCGAAAACGACTACAAGGTTGAGGGGCGACTACGTACCGAAGTGTCGTTAAATATCAAACGCCTGATGGACATAGGTTCATACCGGGGTTTGAGACACAGAAAGGGGCTGCCCGTTCGCGGGCAGAGAACCCGCACCAATGCCCGAACCCGAAAGGGTAAGCGCAAAACGGTCGCCGGCAAGAGAAGAGCGAAATAAGAGGAAGTGAAACGTGGCAAAGAGTAAAAGCAAGAGAGATAAGAAAAAGAGCGTTGCCGAAGGCAACGTGTATATCCAGGCGACTTTCAATAATACGATCATCACCATTACGGACAGGATGGGCAACGCTCTGTCTTGGGCATCCGCAGGGAGTTTGGGCTTCAAAGGTGCCAAGAAGTCGACCCCTTATGCCGCGCAAATCACCGCGGAGGCGGCGGTTAATCGGGCGAAGGAGTACGGTCTGATTGAAGTGCACGTGTACGTCAAGGGTCCCGGTGTGGGAGGCGAGTCGGCCATTCGGTCATTAGGCGCCCTGGGATTGCGGGTGCGTTCAATTCAGGATGTGACTCCCATTCCCCACAATGGTTGTCGGCCCCAGAAGAAGCGACGCGTGTAGGAGAAGGGGGAAAAGCATGGGACGTTATACCGGTCCTCAGTGTCGGCTTTGTCGAGCTGAGCAGACGAAACTGTTTCTCAAAGGGGAGAGGTGCAACTCGGACAAGTGTCCGATCACCAGGCGTCGAGGAAAGCCCGGTCGCAATCTCAGAGCGCGACCCAAGAAGATGTCCGATTACGGTATCCAGCTCCGGGAGAAGCAGAAGTTGAAGAGAATGTACGGAATGATGGAAAAGCAATTCCGTCTGTTCTTTACAAAGGCAGCTACCCAGAAGGGGATCACGGGGGAAACCCTGATCACCATGTTGGAGCGGCGCCTGGACAACATGGTCTACCGAATGCATTTTGCCAGCTCGAGAAAACAGGGTAGGCAGTTGGTCGCTCATGGCCACGTTCGTGTGAACGGTCGACGTGTTACAATACCCTCTTTTCTGGTCAGAGAGGGAGATGAGATCGAGGTCCAGGAGAAGAGCAAGAAGCTAACCGCTATCAAGGATAGCTTGAAAGAGTATTCCCGCTCGGGCGTTGTGCCCTGGTTGGAGGTGGATCCGGACAAAGTCTGGGGAAAGGTAAATGCCATACCCAGGCGCGCCGATGTGGCCGATCTGGCGGAAGTACAAGAGCAGCTGATTGTCGAGCTGTATTCCAAGTAAGGGGTAACCGCACCTCGATATCGGGATACCATTAAAGGAGTAGGGATGGCTAGAAAGAATCTTTTAAAAGGATTCAAGAGACCCAAGGGAATAACCTTCGAACATTCGGAAAGCGATACGAACTACGGCAAGTTCATAGCGTATCCTTTTGAGCGGGGTTATGGGGTGACAATGGGAAACACGCTTCGCCGTATCCTCCTTTCCTCCATCCAGGGATATGCGATAAGCGCGATTCGTATCACCAGCTACGGGGATGACGGGACCCCCAAGGTGATTACCAGCGAATACGAAGCAATACCGGAGGTAGCTGAAGACACCCCGGATATTATCAATAACTTGAAATCAGTCAAAATCAACTTAAGCGGGGGAGAAGAGCAAAAAGTTATTCTAGTCGAGGCCAAGGGCCCGGGAACCGTCACGGCCAAGGATATCCAGGTAGATGACACGCTGGAGGTGGTCAACAAAGATCAGCTCATCTGTACGCTGATGGAGAAGGCCAATTTGGAGCTGGAAATCCAAATCGATCTGGGCCGGGGGTACGTACCTTCGGAGAGGAGTGAAAAGTACGTTGAGATTATCGGCACGATCCCAATCGATGCGGTGTTTTCCCCGGTGAAGAAGGTGAAGTATCTTGTTGAAAATACCAGGGTGGGTCAGCGAACAGACTACGACAAGCTGGTACTGGAGATTTGGACCGATGGGACAATAGCTCCCGAGGATGCCCTAGCGGAGGCTGCGAAGATAGCAAAGGATCATCTTTCGATTTTCATAAACTTTGACGAGGAAGCGGCGGAGGATGAAGGTGAAATCGATGAGGAAGAAGCGCGTATACGTGCGGTCCTTGATACTCCGGTGGAAGAGCTGGAACTATCGGTTCGTTCGAGCAACTGTTTACGAAATGCAAATATCAAAACCATCGGTGATTTAACCCGCAGAACCGAAGAGGAAATTGCCAAGACCCGCAATTTCGGAAAGAAATCACTTCAGGAAATCAAAGAAAAGCTGCGGGATAGAAACCTCTCCCTGGGTATGAAGGACTACAGCGCCTTGAAGAAAGCGTTGGCCTTGAGCGTGGAAGAGGAAAAACCGCAAGAGGAACAGGCCGATGAAGCATAGGATTGGATACAATCGCCTCGGACGAAATGTAAGCCATAGAAAAGCGCTGTACAGGAGCATGGCTACGGCGTTGTTTCGCTATGAGCGTATAAAGACGACAAAGCCGAAAGCCCGTGAGATTCGACGGGTTGCCGAGAGGCTGATCACCCGGGCCCGCCATGACAGTGTTCACAACCGTCGCGTCGTAGCCAGGACGATCCAGGACAAAGCCGTGCTGGCCAAGCTGTTTACAGATATCGCTCCCCGTTTCAGCGAGCGGCCCGGGGGATATACCCGGATCCTTAAACTGGGGCAGCGCTACGGCGACGCGTCGGAAATGGTTTTCCTGGAACTTGTAGAACGAAAAGAAATCGTGAAAAAGAAAAAGAAAAAACCTGCGGAAAAGCAGGAGAGCTAAGAAACCTTAAAAAGTGGGGCTTCAGAGGCGAGAGGGAGATTCCTGGTTCGATAGACAGGTCTCTCCCTCTTTTTTGCTTGTCACGGGGTTGATCCTGGCTCCGGCAATTATTCTGCAGCAGAATCTTGTCGTCAAATCCGTACAAACTTGCCTTTTCCTGGCTCTTGCCGTGCTGTCCGTTTCTGTAGGGAAGCGTCGTCTCATCATTGGCAGCACGATTTTCATCACGACTACGATCATCGTGAACCTCTTCTCCCCTGTCGGCCGGGTGATTTTGCGGATCGGTCCGCTGCGGATCACCCAGGGCGCCCTGTACCTGGGTATATCCAAGGCCACGACCCTGGCCAGTCTTCTGTACCTGTCCCGTATCTGTGTTCGGCCTTCGGTGCGGTTGCCGGGCGTGTTGGGGCAGTACATAGCCGAGACTTTTGCTTATCTGGGCAAGCTGCTGGCCAGGCGGGAGCGGGTATCTCGCCACAACATAGTTCGGAGTCTTGATGAGCAGTTCGAAAACATCTTTGAGAGCGATGTACGGAAGCTCACGGGCTTTCCAACCGCGGCAAACACCCCAAGCGGCATTCTCCTACTGGCATTGCTCCTAATCCTCAACTGGGCAGCCGTGTTTTTCCCGTTTTCTCTTCTATTGGCGAAACCTTGAGCGCCGATATACTAGTGACAGCCTTTTTTAAGGCATTCTTAGGACAAAAGAACTTATCACGATCTTCGAATGGTGTGGGATCGGAGGTTGTGATCTGTTATATTAAAATAGTACTCTTTGAGACTAACCGTAGGAGATAGTTCGCGTTTCATGCGGCAGAGACTGAAAATAGTAATAAGCCTCCTCATCTCCCTGCTGTTGTGCGGTGGTTTTGCCGTATTCTCCTTCACCCGACTGTTCAATGTGGTGGAGACCACCTTTTTCCAACCCCGGATCGTTGAGGCAAGAGAATCCCAACTGAAAGAACTTTCCCAAAGAGTCACTCGGCACCACCGGGACAGTATTGCCCGCTTTCAGCCCGTGGTGGAGGAGCCGTTTGTACTGGCCGCTTTCCAGGAAAGCAATCAGCAGGCCCAACAGGATATCTTCGATCGACAGAACTACTTCGGCAAATTACTCGATGAGTTGCCCAACATTCAACTTGTTCGTTTCCTCGGCTCCGAAGGTAAGAAGATCCACTTCAGCACCGCCGACTCGGATATAGAGAGCCAGGACAGGCAGCGGAGGAAGTATCTGGATTACGACCGGACCGGGGAGAGCCTGGATGCCCAGCAGCTGCTCACCCCCGTTGGTGTATCGCCCCGCGTGATCATGACTATCGATGGGGCCGAACAGCGTTTCATCTATTCCTTTCCGGTAGTCGACAGAGGGAAAAATCGGGGAGTTGTCCTGTTCTACCTGTCCAAACGGGATCTGCTGGAATATCTGCTGGGGTATCCCGGCTTGGACGTCGGGGAACTTACACTTCTTGGGAGCGATGGTATTGTGTTCAACATTCCGGCAAAGGATCTTGCTCCGGTTCAATCCGACTTGATCGGGATATGGGAGCAAGTCGATTCTCAGGACCAGGTATCTTCCAATCCTGTTACCCTGGAAGTACTGGACGAGCAGGAAGAGCAGCCCGAGATCCGGAGTGAGAATTACAACCTTCTTAGCATCGACACCGACGGATTCGGAAAACTGAGCCTCCTGATTCCCTATTCGGTCTTTCAACTGCAGCCTCTCATGAAGGGAGTGGTCCTGGCCGTGATATTCCTCACGGTGTTTCTCGTCATTTACTTGATTCTGAACCTTCGCCAGGATCCTGTTTTAGTTCTGTCCCAACGTATCAAGCGGCTGCAGCTCGAAATCCTCCGGGAGTTTGTCGAAGGCAGGGAAACGATCGAGTGGAAGCAGTGGCAGAAAAAACTCGAGGATAATAGGGGAGAGCTGAAATCGAGAATCAAGCGGGGCATCGGTCGTATACCCTCCCAGAAAGAGGCGGCACTCGACGAGATGATCGACAGAAGCTGGGATGAAATCATTTCGCTGATTGAAGCACGCGTCGGTGGACCGCAGCCTGAAGCTCCCGACATTCGCCACATTGAGGAGTTGCTCCAGCGAGCGCTGGAAGGCGCCCAACTGACTGTTCAGGCGCCTGTTGCCGTACCTACGCGGGAACCGCCGAAAAAAACCGGGATCGTAGTCGAAGAGATCGGCGTAGATGAAGTCGTCGAGCCCGGGGAGGTGATTGGTTCAGGAGAGGCCGAGGAGCTGAAAGAGGCCGAGGAGCTGGAAGAGGCCGAGGAGCTGGAAGAGGCCGAAGAGCTGCAGGAAGCCGAAGAGGTAGCCGAAGCCGAAGAGCCGGAGGAGCTGGAAGAGGCCGAGGAGCTGGAAGAGGCCGAAGAGCCGGAGGAGCTGGAAGAGGCCGAAGAGCCGGAGGAGCTGGAAGAGGCCGAAGAGGTAGCCGAAGCCGAGGAGCTGGAGGAAGCAGAAGAGGTAGCCGAAGCCG